>JAFNVK010000204.1 GCA_017379815.1 Clostridia bacterium | reverse complement strand
TCTCCCCGGGAGAATAGAGCAGGATGCGGCGGCAGGAATAGACGGTTGCCCATCCCGGGCGCAGAACGGCCATGCCGCCTCTTCCTTCCCCGTCCCCGATTCCCCGAGCACCCAAGAGCGCCGAAAGACCTCTTTTTGCTTTTTGTGGCATCCTTTTCCTCCTCCCGGGCGTTGCATAAACCGAACCCCGTTCGCGTAAAGTGCAACAGCCCTTGTTTTACCACCATTCTATGCAAAGGAGAAGAGATCCATGACCGCACCGCTCGACCAGCAAAAGCCCCGAAGAGGGGAGCGCGCGTCCCGCTTTTTTCGCCTGCTTCCCTTTCTGTGCGCCCTCCCTCTGATGCTCGTGCCGGGTGCTGAGACGGCAGAGGCAGTGCGCGCATCCCTTGCGCTCTGCTACTTTAGCGTGATCCCCTCGCTTTTTCCGTTTTTGGTCCTTTCGGAGCTTCTTTTGCGCGGAGGGCTTGGGGAGCTTTTGCCAAGGGCGCTTCTCCGTCCGCTCGAAAAACGGCTCTCGCTTTCCTCTCACGCCGTGACCGCTCTGTTGCTCGGCTGGCTCTGCGGCTTTCCCGTGGGAGCGCGCTGCTTGCTTGGGGCGCGCGAGGAGGGGCGGATCTCGGACGAAGAATGCGAGCGAGCACTGCTCTTTTGCGGAATTCCCTCACCCGCCTTTCTCATTGGCGCCGTTGGAGGAAGGATCGCGGGAGGACGGCGCACGGGCGTAATGCTTTACGCGCTTTGCATCGGCGTCTCGCTCCTGCTCGGCCTGCTCCTTGCCCGATTTGACCGCGCAAAGCAGAAAAAAGAGGTGTCCCCCCTTGCCTGCAGCGCAGAATCGCCGACACCGCGCATGAGCAGGCTTCTGACCGAAGCCGTTGGGGGTGCGCTTGGCGGAATTTTGCAGGTTTGCGCCTACGTTCTCTTTTTTTCGGCGGTCTCTGCTCTTGGCAAAACGCTTTTAGAATGGTGCGGCGCACCGATGGGTGTGAGCGCGATCGCAGCCTCTCTGCTCGAGATCTCGGGAGGAATGCAGGCGGCAATTGCCCTTGAAGCTCCAAAGCTCTGCATTCCGCTTGCCGCCTTTTGTGCGGGATGGTCGGGACTGTCGGTGCATCTGCAGGTGCTTGCGTTGGCCAAGGATCACCCCATTGCCGTCTGGCGCTATCTTGGGGTGAAGCTTCTTCAAGGACTTCTCTGCGCCCTGCTTGCCTACGGAGCGCTTTTCCTTTTTCCGTTTTTCGGATAAGCAAATCATTTTGTATTTGCAAAAAATAAACGCCGACGTCTGTAAAAGACGTCGGCGTTTTCTCGAAAATCACGGCATCTGCTCGCAGAGTGCGCAACCCTGCTTGATCTCCTGCAACGTATAGCCGTAGCGGCAGAGCGCCGCTACCATCTTCTTTTTTTCGTTTGGTGCATCGGGGATCCGGCCGTAATGCTTGCGGATATAGGCCGCGCAGTTGGCGGAAAAATCCACCTCCTCAAGGAGTGCGGGCAGCTCGCGGATAACCTCCTGATCAAAGCCGCGGCTCCAAAGATGCGCAGAGATGCGCTTTGCTCCCCAGAGCTTGCGCAAGCACTTCTCTACCTCGCGGCGAAGGTCCTGCCGCTCGTTGATCAAGCCCATACTGCAAAGACGCTCCACGGCCAAGGACGAGACCTCCTTGGAAAATCCGCGCTGCATCAGCTTTCGCGTCAGCATCTGTGCGGAATTCGCTCCGTAAGAAAGCAAATGCTCGCCGCTTCGGAGGGCCGAGCAAAGCACGGATGCCTCCTCAATGCGGTCGTAAAGCTCCTCGGTGATCTCCCCGACCGAGAGCTTCAGGTCAACGTATTGCTCGGTCATGATGGGCAGGGTCTTCTGCTCGCGATGCTCGCCGCAGATAATGACGATCCCGACCGACACCTCCGAGCCCTCGTGCTGAACGCGCAGGCTGCGAATACGAATGAGCATCCCGTTTCCCCAATGGGATTCACTCAGCCGCTCAATTGTCACCGTCGGCACCCAGAGAGGAAAGATTCAGATCAAAATCGTCCTCCTCGTCATCGATCTCAAATTCCTGCTCGGTGGAAAGCGCCGCCTTTTCGCTCATCGCGCGCACCTTTTCCTCGATCTCGCGCATCAGCTCGGGATTGGCCTCAAGCATACGGCGGACGTTGTCCTTGCCCTGCCCGATGCGCTCGCCGTTATAGGAGAACCAGGAGCCGCTCTTTTTGATGATCTCAAGGGAGATCGCAAAATCAAGAACCTCTCCGGAGGCAGAGATGCCCTTGCCGTAGAGAATGTCGAACTCGGCTACGCGGAAGGGCGGAGCCACCTTGTTCTTGACGATCTTGCACTTGACGTGATTGCCGTAAACGTCATTTCCGTCCTTGAGCTGCTCGGTCTTGCGGACGTCGATGCGGACGGAGGCGAAGAACTTGAGCGCGCGGCCGCCCGGAGTGGTCTCGGGGTTGCCGTAGATCACGCCTACCTTCTCACGGATCTGGTTGATGAAGATAACGACGCAATTGCTCTTAGAGATAACACCCGAGAGCTTGCGCATAGCCTGCGACATCATGCGTGCCTGCACGCCGACCATGGACTGACCCATATCTCCCTCGATCTCCTGACGGGGAACGAGAGCCGCCACCGAGTCGATAACGATGGCGTCAACGGCGCCCGAGCGAGCCAGAGCCTCACAGATCTCCAGTGCGTCCTCGCCGCAGTCGGGCTGGGAGACGAGCAGATCGTTGATATTGACCCCCAGAGCCTTTGCGTAAACGGGGTCGAGCGCGTGCTCGGCGTCGATAAAGGCCGCCGTTCCGTTTGCCTTTTGCACCTCGGCAAGGATATGGAGTGCCACGGTGGTCTTACCCGAGGATTCAGGCCCGAAGATCTCGACGATGCGTCCGCGCGGAACGCCGCCGATGCCCAGTGCAAAATCCAGAGAAAGCGAGCCCGTATGCACGGCCTGCACCTCCATTTGGCGGTTCTCCCCCAGCTTCATGATCGAGCCTGCGCCAAAGTCTCTCTCGATCTGAGACATCGCGGTGGCAAGCGCCTGCTTCTTTCCTGCGTCGTCCAGATTTGCGGGAACCGCGCCCTTCGTCTTTTTCGTTGCTGCCATATCTTCAACCTTCTCCTTCCGGTTTTGCGCGTTTCGCGCTTCATTGCTCTTATTATACAACGCTTCCCTCGGTTTGTCAAGTGGTTTTTGGAATATATTTTTCCGTTTTTGGAATTTATTTTTTGACTTTCATTTTTTGAAAACCGTTATCTTTCCGAAAGCAGAATTAAAAAGTGGTCAAGAACGAGTCTCCAAGAAGTGCTTTTTGCTGCCGTTTTCTTCTTTTTTATGCAAAAAAGCGCTTTTTTGCGCAAAAAAAGTTCGCGCAACCCTTGCAATTTGCGTAAAAGAATGTTATAATATATATTGGTATTTTATAGCGTTTCACGAAATTGGAATTACTCGTTGAAAGGATCGACTATTCGCATGGATCAAGAAACGAAAAATCTGGATAGCGGAACGGCAAAAAAGCCCGCTTCCGCGCAAAAGCAGGAAATGGAAAATCTGCTGGACGATTTCGGCGGACGGCACTCCTCTCCTCCCGAGACGAAGCCGAAGGAGCCGACCCCTGCCCGTCCAAAGGCCCCTGCCTCTTCCGTAAAGAAGCCCGATACGCCCGCGGCGTCCGAGAGACGAACGGCAAGCACCGCGCCTGCGCGCGCAAAGCAGACCGTCTCCTCCTCGCGCCCTGCTGACTCGGACAAGAAAAAAGCAAAAAGCACCTCGCGCGCTTCCACGGCCGAAAAGCCCAAAAAGACCGAAAAGCCCAAGAAGCCGCAGGCAAAGGAAAGCAAGAAGGAGTATAGCACGGAGCGTCCGCGCTCGGCCTGCGCCCTTCATCAGGTCGTACCCTACGTGCTGATCGTTCCGGCGATACTGATCGGCGTCGCCCTTCTGCTGAACTTCTTTTGCAACGCCGGAAACAAGCTGGAAAGCGATCCCTCCCTGCATCTGATGGGCCGGGTGGGCTACTGGATCTGCTACGGTCTCTTCGGCACCTTCGGTGCGTCGGTCGTCGTTCTTCCCTTGCTCATGCTCAATCTCTCCTTCTTCTGGAAGAAATACGTGGACAACCGCCTTGTTCTTGCCAAGATCATCGCCTCGCTCATCTTTCTGACAACGCTTTCCGCGCTCGTGCACGTCTTTGCCCTGACCGGACTTGCCGCCGAGCTGCGTGATCTTTCCGCCTCCGAGCTCCTCTATCACGGTGCTCGCATGGAGGGCGGAGGTCTGATCGGCGGAGGGCTCGGCTTCTTCCTCTACTCCTATATGAGCTGGGTCGGCTCGATCATTCTTCTGATCGCCCTGCTCGCCGCTTCTCTCTTCTTCTGCCTTGGCATGACTCCGCATCACCTCTGGAACCTCTACCGCGTGCGCCGCGCAGAGCGCAGAGCGCGCAAGCACTCCGGCCTCTCCAAAAGAGACGCCGAGCAGGCTCGGGACAAGGCAGAGCTTGAGGAAAAGCTGCGCAGACGGACAAACGGCACGCAGACGAGCATCGACGATGCCAAGGAAGGCGCCGCCCCGAGCGGAGCCGTAGAGATCGTGGATGCGGCTATGCGCAAGTCGGACAAGCTTGCCCCCATTCCCATGCCTCTGCTCGATCCCACCGACGGAACGCGCCCCTTCGTCCCCTCCGACGTCTCGCGCAAGCTGGCAGAGGACGCCCCCAGTACGCCTGTCCGCTCAACCCCCGCTCCCGTACAGACGCCGACCGCTTCGGCAACGGCACAGACCGCGCAGGGAGGCACTCCCGCAACCGCGGCAAAAGCCCCCACGCCCTCCGCGCCTGCGCCGGCATCTCCCCCCGATCCCGCCATCAAGAAAAAGGAGACCGCCGCGATCGACCCCATCTTCCCCAAAAGCTCCGAGGCAAAGCAGATCCGCAAGATCCCTCGCGCCGATCGCAATTTTGACCTCAAGAACGTCTTTATCGATCTGGACGACGTAAACGACAGGCCCACCCAGCGCGTTCACGCCGAGCTTCCCCCCGAGGCTCCCCTCCCGGGAAGCACCGTCCGCCGTGTCGCTCCCTCGGGAGCATCTACTGCAACGCGCACGGCCGCCCAGCGTCCCGCGACCGCTTCGGGCACCGCTGCTCCCCGTCCCACGACAGCGACTGCGGCACGCCCCGCACCTGCATCGAATGCTGCGGCAACGGCACGTCCCACCACGCCGGGAACGGCAAGACCTGCCGCCCCTCAGACGGTAAAGAAGCCCGCAACGCTTTCTACGGTAGCTGCGGCAAATCAGCCGAAGTCCGCCGCACAGGCAACGCGCAACGCCGTGCACCGCATCGACACCTCCGCAGATCAGCAGTTTGGTCTTTCGGATGAGGAATTTGAAAAGCTGGAGGCCTCCCGCACGATTCCCAAGAAGCCGGGCGACCCGAAGGCCGCTTCCGCAAAAGCACCTGCCGTGCGTACGGTAGCAACCACCGCGCAGAAGCCCTTGGTCAAGACCAAGAAATACGTCTTCCCGCCCGTGGATTATCTGCATGAGGCAGTTCCCATGACGCAGGAAAACGTGGCTGAGATCGCCGAGACCGTTCATCAGCTTGAGGAGACTCTGCAGAACTTCCACGTCAACATCAAGGATATCCAGTACGCCTGCGGTCCTACCGCAACGCGCTACGAGGTCTTCCCTGCTCCCGGCGTCCGCGTTCGCTCCTTCCTCAACCTCTCGGATGACATCGCCCTCGCCCTTGCGGCAGGCGGCATCCGCATGGAGGCACCTATCCCCGGAAAGAGCGCGGTCGGCATCGAGGTTCCCAACAAGAACCGCGCAACCGTGTATCTGCGCGAGCTGGTGGATTCCAAGGCCTTTAAGACCGCATCCAGCAAGCTGACGGCCTGCCTGGGTCTGGATATTGCCGGAAAGCCCCTGCTCTTTGATATTGCCAAGATGCCCCACCTTCTGGTTGCCGGTACCACCGGTAGCGGTAAGTCGGTCTGCATCAACTGCACCATCATCAGTATTCTCTACAAGGCAAAGCCCGACGAGGTCAAGCTCGTCCTCATCGACCCGAAGAAGGTCGAGTTCAGCATCTACAAAAACATTCCCCACCTCATGGCTCCCATCGTCACCACGCCCAAGGATGCCGCAGGCGCGCTCCAGGCGGCCGTGGAGGAAATGGAACGCCGCTTCGAGGTCTTCGAGCAGGTCGGCGTGCATGACCTGAAGGGATATAACGAGATCACCAAGAACGATCCCGATATGCCCTTCCTGCCCCAGATCGTGATCATCATCGACGAGCTGGCAGACCTGATGATGACCGCGCCCGACGAGGTGGAGACCGCGATCTGCCGCATCGCCCAGAAGGCGCGTGCCGCAGGTATGCACCTGATCGTCGGTACGCAGCGTCCTTCGGTGGACGTCGTCACCGGCTTGATCAAATCCAATATCCCCTCGCGTATCGCCTTCACCGTCGCCTCCCAGGTGGACTCCAAGACCATTCTGGACTATGCGGGCGCCGAGAAGCTGGCCGGCCGCGGAGATATGCTCTTTGCCCCCATCGGCGCACTCAAGCCCTCGCGCGTACAGGGCGCCTTTGTGGATGAGAAGGAGGTCGAAAAGATCTGCGACTTCGTCCGCACGAGCAATGGCACGGCACAGTACGATGAGAAATTCATCAGTAAGCTCAAGGAGCTTGCGGCACAGTGCGGCGCCAAGAAGAGCGGCGGCATGAGCGGCGGTGATAGCCTTCCCTCCGGCTCAGACGGCAAGGACGGCGACAACAAGTACGCCGACGCCGTACGCGTGGCTATCGAGGAAAAGCGCGTTTCCACCTCTCTCCTGCAAAGAAAGCTGGAGATCGGCTACGGCAGAGCGGCCAAGATCATTGACCGTATGCAGGCCGAGGGTATCGTTTCGCCCCCCGACGGCGCAAAGCCGCGCACCATTCTGATCACGCCCGAGGAATACATGGAGCGGTTTATGAATGGCGACGGCGATTCCTCCGCCGAGGAAAAGTGATCCCGACACACCATAAAAAAAAGCGCCCGCATGCAGGATTGCATGCGGGTGCTTTTCGTTTTACCGCTCACTCGAGAAGCTTCAGCGTCAGATCTCCGTATTTGCTCGTGATGGAAAGACGGCTCCGTCCGTCTCGATAAAGGTAAGCGTCCTCAACACGGGTCAGGGGCAGATCCGAGGCAAGGCTTCCCTTTTCCCCCGTCCAGACGAGCGAGAAGGAGGCGTCCTCCGTGTAGGAAAGCGTAACGTCGCCGCGTTGCGTGTCGATCACAAGCGTCTTCGGCTCAACGTTTGACAGGGTCACGCTACCCCGTCTTGTCGTGATGCTGAGCGTTTGCAGATCGGCAAGCATTTCCCGCGGGATGCGCAGGACCAGCGTCTTGCGCGTATCCGCGGAGGCGGAGAGGAACCAAGCGGACTTGCGGCACTTGACCGTCAGAGTGCTTCCGTCCTCGCTCAGATGCCAGCGGAGCTCATCCTCATCCTTAAGCGTTCCCGAGCTCTGTTCGCTAAAGGAGATGTATTTGTCGTCGCACGGAAGGACGGTCACGTCGCCGTCCAGCCAGTCAAGGTCGATGTGGCGCACGGTGCGTGAGGGCACGGATGCACCGCCGATCTCGTAGCCGCTATCCTCGTAGCGGTAGCTTTCCCAGCCAAAGTGCCATGCTCCATCCGCGACGAGGGCGTTGAGGACGCCCATGACGACAGCGCCGAGCAAAAGTGCCCCCATAACGATCGCGATCACCGTGAGCGGTTTCTTGAATTTTTGCATTTTTTCTTCCTCCCGATTTATCGAAGGCCATTCATCTTATTCGTGGTGACCACGTTCTCCAGGGTGTAGATCAGCAGAACGTAATCCGCGCCGTATTCCTCACAGTAGGCGGTGATGTTGGTATAATCCGTACGCACCGAGGAGAGATTGAGCAGGACCAGGTCGAAGTGCCGTGCCAAAAAGGGTGCGACCGAATTGGCAAAGCTATCCTTGAAGAGAACGAGCGTGGGGCGCTCGACTCCGTCGCGCCGCTTGACGGTGACCACGTCGTGCGTGCCGTCAAGGAAGAGCGAATACTGATCCTTTTCCTCCAGATAGCGGTAGCTGTAAAATCCCTCAAGCGTTCTTCCGTCCGCCGTGACCTCGTAGCGATCCTCGTCGCCCAAGAGCCAAAGCTCGATCGTATCGGGCGAGACGAACTTCATGCCTCCCGCCGACCAGGACGTGCCGTAAAAGGCGTCCGAAACGGTCACGCGCTCAAAGGCGCTTGCGGGCAGGATCTCCTCCTCCATGCCGAAGGAGCGCAGGATCTCGCCGTAGGCGTAATACGCGCCAAGCGTGGTCCAATGGTGATCCGTGCGGTAATAGACCTCCTCCCCCGCCTCGGTCTTCTCGCGGTAGAGGGGGACGGAGTCGATATAGCCCTCCACGTCGCCAAGCTCCTCGCGCAAAAGGGAAAGCAGCGCGTCGCTATATGCCGAGGGATAGGAAAATTTTGAAGCAGCCACGTCCAGCGTGCGCCCCGTAAGGAAGATCGAAAACGGAAGCTCGGTCCCGTCGCTCACGCGCTTGATCGCGCGTGCCGCATCGCGGACGTGCTCCTCGTCAAAGGCGTCTATATCGGGCAGGATCCGTCCGTCCCGACACCGCATGGCAAAGCGGCGCTTGGCAAGATAACCGTCCCTTCCCAGAAGGACGCCGTCGTTCTCGCCCTTCCCCATCGCGATCTCGGCAAGTCCCTTGATGCCAACGAGAGGATCGCGCAGGGGAAACTGATCGGCAAAATAATCGTTGATCTCCTCGGCAAAGCGTCCCGAGGCAAGCTTTTCGAGGGTGAACTCAGGAAGAGTGCGCAGAGAGCGGTTCTCCTGCTCGGAGAACTCCCGATCGGGAAGAAGCAGAAAACCGATTGCAAATCCGAAAATCACCGGGAGAAAGACCGCAAGGGTCAAGATCTCGGTGATGCGCTTGACGTTCATGTCGATATTCCTCCTTTTTTTCACTGCAGATCAGAAATTCAAGTACGCAAATGGGCTGAAGGTGGAGTCTACAAGGTAAGCGACGCAAAGCAGGAGACCTGCCGCCGTGAGCAGGGGCACGAACAGCTCGGCCGGCTTCCATTTTTCGCGAAGCGCGGCAAAGAGCTTCTTCGGGATCGGGGTCGCGCCAATGGCCGCAAGCAGGATCAGGGGCAGAATGCGCAAAACCTCGTAGGTGGCCACCGCCGAGGTCGCACCGACACAGCCAACGCCAAAGAGCGACAGGAAGCAATCCTTGGCCGTGGTAAGATCGGGATAGGAGAAGATCAAAAAGCCCAGCGTGACCAAAAGCATCGCATAGATATGCCGCAAAGCAGCGGGGGTCTTGTCCAACACCTTGAGCAGGAAGGCCTTTTCGATGATCAGGATCACCAAAAAGTAAATTCCCCAAAGGACAAAATTCCAGCTCGCACCGTGCCAGAATCCGGTCAGCAGCCAGACGACCGCAAGATTGAGATACTGTCTCGCGCTTCCCCGTCGGTTGCCGCCGAGCGGAATGTAAACGTACTCACGGAACCAGGTGGAGAGCGAAATGTGCCATCTGCGCCAGAATTCGGTAATGCTTTTTGCGATATAGGGATAGTTGAAGTTCTCGGGAAAGCGGAAGCCGAGCATTCGCCCAAGGCCGATCGCCATGTCCGAGTAACCCGAGAAATCATAATAGAGGTGCAAGGTATACAGAATGATCGTCATCCACGCGCCAAGGGCCGTGTTTTCCAGGACTGCAAGATGGCGAAAATACTCCGAGCCTGCCGCAAGCAGATCTCCCACGAGGATCTTCTTGCACAGACCTACCGTGAGGCGCGCAACGCCTGCGGCGAAGTCCGAAACACTCTCCTTCCTCTCGCGCAGCTGCTCGTCCACGTCGCGGTAGCGCACGATAGGTCCTGCAATGAGCTGAGGGAAAAGGGTGACGTAGGTGCCAAAGGTGATATAATTCCTCTGCAGCTCGCAATCCCTGCGGTAAAGATCCACCGTGTAGGAAATGATCTGGAAGGTATAAAAGGAGATGCCGATGGGAAGCTTGAGTGCCTCGATCCCGGGGATCTCGATCAGGGGAAGGCGCGAAAGATTCTCGGCAAAGAAGTTGTAGTACTTGAAGAAGAAAAGTAAGGCAAGGCTCACCGCAACCGAAAGGATCATCATCCATTTCGCCTTTTTGGGAGCGGACGTGCGGTAGCGCTCGATGAAGAAGCCAAAGAAATACGCCGAGGTGATCGAGAGCATCATCAGCAGGATATAGACCGGCTCTCCCCAGCCGTAAAAGAGAAGACTGACCGCAAACAGCACGAGATTGCGCCATTTGCGCGGAACGGCGTAATAGCAAAGAAGCGTGATCGGAAGATACGCAAACAAAAAAAGCAATGACGAAAATACCACCGTTCCCCCTCCTTTCTCTCGGTATTCGGCCGCCAAGGCCACCGGGTATATACAGTATGGTTCCTTTTTCATCCGGCAATTCTGCCGATGGAGCAAAGCGATCGGTGAAAAAGGCGGCACGCTTCCCTTCTCCTTCAAAAAAGGGTGGCGTGCCGCCTTTGTCTTATCCGATCAGGACTCGGGAAGCGCCTGCTTGAGGCCGTTCAGCTCCTCGAGGAAGGTATCGATATCCTTGAACTCACGATAAACCGATGCAAAGCGGACGTAGGCGACCTCGTCACGCGTGCGAAGCTTTTGCATCACCATTTCGCCAAGCGCCGTGGAGGAGATCTCGTGGCAGAGCGTGTTTTGCAGCTCGGCCTCGATCTCATTGACCAGCGCTACGGCATCCACGGGACGCTTCTGCGTAGCTTTAAGCACGCCGGTGAGCAGCTTTTGCTTATCGAAAAGCTCCTTGCCGCCGCTCTTTTTGAGCACGATGATCTGCACCGTCTCGATCATTTCAAAGGTAGTGAATCGCTTCTGGCAGGCCAGGCATTCACGTCTTCTGCGAATGCTGTTGCCCTCGGTAACAGGTCGGGAATCGATCACCTTGCTATCCGGAAATCCGCAATTCGGACACTTCATGTTCAATACCGTCGGTCAAACGACCTTCCTTATTTTTTAATATTAATTTATTATATCACGGATTTCAGCAAATGTAAAGGGATTTTTTGACATTTTTTTGCTCATAGAAAAAATCTTCCAGAACGTCCTGAAGGATAACCGGCGTCACCTCGCCTCCCGCCACACGCAGGAAAAAGGCGATCGCGGTCTCGGGATCGCGCCCAAGGCGCACGCAGACACGCTCGCCAAGATAGGCGCTCTCGGTGAGAAAAGCCGCTCCACCCTCCTCTCGCTCAAGCAAAAGGCGGGTGCTGAGCGGCTCGCCGTTGAGATAGGAAAGGCTTTCCTTGAGCAAAATGCAGGTCTTTTCCGTTTCGGTTTGCGGAAGGTTCATGATGATTCTCCATTTCTTGCATCGTTTGCGGGAAATTCCCGCCGACTCCATTGTACCACATTCCGCAAGCGACAAACCCAAGCAAAATTCGCCACTCTTTGTGAAAAAACGACAAACGAAAGAGGCGTTTTTTGTTGGATCGGCACGAATGCCGAGACCTGACGAATAAACATTCTCTTTTTTTGCTTGAATATGCGGATTTTGCCAAAAAATCAACCGTCGAATTTTGGCATTATACGGCGAGTCTCCCGCTTTTTGCATAAAGCGGCAGAATCTTTGCCTTTACAGAGAGGGGCCGATCTGCTATACTGGACATAGCAAAGTCTCGGTTTTGCTTCTTCCTTCTGCATTGTCGAAAAGGATCGAATATACATTTTGCAAAAAACGAATAAACATACCAAAACAAGGAGGCAACGTGAAACACTCTGTACCGCAAAAGAAAAAGCCGCGCCGCATCGCGCGCGCCGTGCTACATATCGAGCTTGCGCTGATCCTGGTCTGCGGCGTGGTTCTGCTGCTTTCCTATCTTGCGGCAAGGCAAAAAGACCCCGTCCTGGCCGACGCCGTTTATCCTCCGCTTGCGGAGTATCTCGTCTCGGGCGTTGTTCTGGCTGCAGGCACCTTCGTGCTTGCCGACCTGCTCGAGCGCGAGGGCGAACGCAAAAGCGGCTGATATAAAAAAGCAGAAGAGAGAGTAATGCGGAAGCAAAATTCCGTAAGACTCTCTCTTTTTCTGCTTTTTCGGGTGGGGGCCGTATTCAGGACGGAAAACGCTTGAGCAAGCGTGACAGAAGCGCGGAGAGAGGCAGGATCAGGCATCCTGCCGCAAGATTGCCCACGGCGTGCAAAAGATCAAAGGGAAAGCCCGCGGCGATCCAGGCAAGCATTCCCGCAAAATCCAGGCGGAAAAAGAGCGCCTGCGCGGGAGCGTAAAGGATCCCAAAGGCAAAGCCGTGCAAGCCGCAAACGAGCGGATAGACCACTGCGGCCACCTTGCGCGGCATATGCCGCGGCAAAAGCATCGTCACGCCCCACAGGATTGTCCAGATATAGAGGTACGGTACCCACCAGACGTTGAAGCCTGCGTAAAGCCCGTTGAGCAGAACGTAAAGGTAGATCGGGATCAGTGCCTTTACGCGAAAGACCAGCGTGAGTGTCATGGTGAGCATCCCAAGCAGGTG
>JAFNVK010000203.1 GCA_017379815.1 Clostridia bacterium | reverse complement strand
GATCTCGGAGCAGGGGCCGCAGGGGCCGGTGCCATGCTCCCAGAAGTTGTCTGCCTTGCCAAGACGTACGATGTGTGCGGGATCCACGCCGATCTTGTTTGCCCAGATGGCGTAGGCCTCCTCGTCGTTCTCGTAGATCGAGGGCCAGAGCAGATCCTTCGGGATCTCGAGGGTCTCGGTCAGAAACTCCCAAGCCCACGGAATGGCCTCGTCCTTGAAATAATCGCCAAAGGAGAAGTTGCCCAGCATCTCAAAGAAGGTGCCGTGGCGTGCGGTATGTCCCACGCGCTCCAGGTCAGGCGTGCGGATGCACTTCTGGCAGGTGGTCACGCGGTTGCGGGGCGGCTGCTCCTCGCCGGTAAAATACTTCTTCATGGGGGCCATGCCCGAGTTGATGAGAAGCAGGGATTTGTCGTTGATGGGAACCAGCGGGAAGGAGGGGAGGCGAAGATGGTCCTTCGACTCAAAGAAGGCAAGATACTTCTCGCGCAGTTCATTAAGAGACGTCCATTTCATAGTGAAAGATCCTTTCGGTATGCACTTGCAAAATTACATTCATATTAGTATAGCATAAAAACGCGTTTCTGTCAATCGCTCACGCCTCTTTTTTTTCACAGAAAGCGCAAAAAAAGACGCAGATCCGCTGCTTTGGATCTGCGTCTTGTGCGTTTCACATGAGCGGAGCAAAGAGGCGGCAGATGCTTCGCAAAAGCCGTACGAGGAGGTTGGCCTGGCAATCCGCCTCCGTAACGGGGCGACAACGCTCCAGCACGTTGAGGAAATCCTCCTTCAAGGGGAGGATGGAGCTTGCTTGATAGAGGCAGACGCCGCATTCGAAGTGGAAGTACAGACTGCGGAAATCCAGGTTCGTCGTGCCAACGGTGGCCACGGTATCGTCCGCGATAAAGGACTTGGCGTGGATAAAGCCGTCGGTGTACTCATAGATCTGCACGCCTGCGCGGATCAGCTCCCGATAGTAGGAGCGCGTGGTGAAGTGCACGACCTTTTTGTCCGGTGTGCTTGGGGTAATGATGCGCACGTCCACGCCGCATTTGGCGGCGTGCTTGAGCAGGGAGAGCATGGCCTCGTCCACCATGAGGTAGGGGGTGGTGATATAGAGATAGCGCTGTGCGCTCTCGATGATCTGCGCGTAGACCTGCTCGCCAACCGATTCCTTATCCACGGGGCTGTCCGTGTAGGGCTGTACCCAGCCGTCCTCGCCGGCGGGCGCTTTGGTCTCGGGGGGCAGGAATTTGTCGATCTGCTCGTCCGTGCGGCTCAACAGCTGCCACATCTGCAAGAACATCACGGTGAAATTCCATGCGCCAAGACCGCACAGGCGAATGGCGTTGTCCTTCCAATGTCCGTAGCGGATCTTCTCGTTGATGTATTCGTCAGCGAGATTGATGCCGCCCGTGTAGGCCACGCGTCCGTCGATCACGGCGATCTTGCGGTGGTCGCGGTTGTTGTGGCTTCCGCTGATGAAGGGCAGGACCTTGTTGAAGATGCGGCACTGTATGCCGGCGGCACGGAGCCTGCGGTCGTATTTCGGGGGCAGGGTCAGGAAGCAGCCGAAGTCGTCGTAGATCACGCGCACGTCGACACCCTCGGCCACCTTCTGCTCAAGGATCTCCAGGATGGAGCCCCACATGATGCCCTCCTCGATGATGAAGTACTCAAGGAAAATATAGCTCTTGGCGGAGCGCAGATCGCGGAGCAGGCTTTCGAGCATTTTGCTGCCCGTAGGGAAATAGGTGGTCTCGGTCGAGCCGTAAACGGGGAAGCCTCGCGCGTCCTGCAAATAGCGGATCAGGCGCTGGTGCTCAGGCATCTGCGCGCAGATCTCCTCGGTGCTTTTTGTGCTTTTTCCGTATTCGTTGCGCAGATTGCGCTCGATCTTATCCAGACGCTTGCGGTAGCCCACCTCAGAGGTCTGGAAATGCAGGATCCAGTAGAAGATCCCGCCAAAGAGAGGGAAGAGCAGCAGCAAAAAGATCAGGGAGAGCTTGAAGGGCTTTTGATCGTCGCGCATCAAGAGGTGAAAGGCCGTGGCAAGGCTGATGAGGCGCAAAAGGCTGGAGATCCAGTGCAGATGGGCGTACTGGAAGATCATGAAGATGAAGAAGGCTACCTGCAGAAGGATCAGCAGAACGATAAAAAAGCGGCGGCTCAGCAGATGCTTGAAGCGGTGAAGGACAGCTTTGATTTTCATGGTACTCCTTTCCTTTGTGCATGGTGAAAAAATCGCAGTCCTCCGCAAAAGGCGCGGAGGACTGCGATCATAGAGTCATCAGGCCTTTTTCTTTTCGACCTGTCTTTGAATGAGCTTAACCAGCTCCACGATGGGAATGATCAGGATCGCAAGACCCATGGCAATGCCGTACTCCATCAGATCGAGGTGTGCAAGCTCGAAGGCCTTGCAGAGGAAGTCGATCTCAACGACCGCGGTCGTCAGGAGCAGGGAGAGTGCGCCTGCACCCCAGAGCCACTTGTTCTGTCCCTTCATGGTGAAGATCGAGCCGCGCAGAGAGCGCATGTTGAAGGCGTGGAAGATCTCACACATGGAGAGCGTCAGGAAGGCCATGGACGTGCCAAGCATTTCTGCGGAGTAAGCACCGGATGCAATTGCAGCTGCATGGTGCAGGTCGGCCAGCCAGTATCTACCGATCAGGTAGGAGGCCAGCGTGATCAGGGTAACGAGCGCGCCCTGGTAAGCAACGGCAAAGCCGAGGCCGCCGGCAAAGATGCCTTCCTTGGAATCACGGGGCTTTCTGTTCATCACGTCCGCCTCGGGCTTTTCCATACCCAGAGCCAGAGCAGGGAAGCAGTCGGTGATCAGGTTGATCCAAAGCAGGTGCACGGGCTGGAAGATGGTGAAGCCCAGCAGGGTTGCAAAGAAGATGGACAGAACCTCGGAGAGGTTGGAGGCGAGCAGGAACTGGATCGCCTTGCGGATGTTGTCGTAGATGCGGCGTCCCTCGCCAACGGCGGAGACGATGGTGGCAAAGTTGTCGTCGGCCAGGATCATATCGGCAACGTTCTTGGTTACGTCGGTACCCGTAATGCCCATGCCCACGCCGATGTCGGCGTTCTTGATGGAGGGAGCGTCGTTTACGCCGTCACCCGTCATTGCGGTGACCTTGCCCTTCTTGCGCCAAGCGTTGACGATTCTGGTCTTGTGCTCGGGCTGAACGCGGGCGTAAACGCTGTACTTCTCAACGGCGGTCTCGAACTCCTCATCCGAGATCTCGTCAAGCTCAGCACCCGTGATGGCCTGAGACGCGTCGGTGATGATGCCGAGCTGCATGGCGATGGCAACGGCGGTGTCCTTGTGGTCACCCGTGATCATGATGGGACGGATGCCTGCACTGCGGCACTCGTCGATGGCGGGCTTGACCTCGGGGCGGACGGGGTCGATCATGCCGACCAGACCCACGAAGCAGAGATCGTTCTCCACGGCCTCGGGCGTGTACTCTGCGGGCTCGGCGTCAAGCTCCTTCTTTGCGGCCATCAGCACGCGGAGCGCCTGATCGGCCATGGCCTTGTTGGAGGCGAGGATGCTTGCACGGATCTCGTCGGTCATGGCAACGACGGTGTTGCCCACGAGCGCCTTGGAGCATCTCTTGAGCACCTCGTCGGGAGCGCCCTTGGTGAACTGAATGAGGCTGCCCTTTTCGTCTCTGTGGACGGTGGACATCATCTTTCTGCCCGAATCGAAGGGAACCTCGCCGATGCGGACGAGCTGGGTCTTCTGTACGTTCTTATCCAGGCCGAGCTTCTGCGCGTAGTTGACGAGCGCGCACTCGGTGGGCTCACCCACGGCGGTGTTCTCGTTGACGTCGAACTCGGCGTCCGAGCAGAGGGACATCGCGGTGGCCAGGAGGGTCTCGTCGTCGCCGTAGTGGTCAACGACGGTCATCTTGTTCTGGGTCAGGGTACCGGTCTTGTCGGAGCAGATGATCTGGGTGCAGCCCAGGGTCTCCACTGCCGTCAGCTTACGGATAATGGCGTTGCGCTTGGACATATTGGTCACGCCGATGGAAAGCACGATGGTAACCACGGTTGCCAGTCCCTCGGGGATCGCGGCAACTGCCAGAGAGATCGCGATCATGAAGGATTCGAGCACGGGCTCAAAGGTGATGGTGCCCGTGGTGAAGAATGCGCGGCCGAGCTGTACGCCGAAGATGATCACGCAGATGGCGATCACGAGGTAGGTCAGGATCTTGGAAAGGCCTGCCAGCTTGATCTGCAGGGGGGTCTTGCCCTCCTCGGCCTGTGCCAGAGCGTCGGCGATCTTACCCATCTCGGTATCCATGCCGGTTGCGGTAACGACTGCCTTGCCGCGGCCGTACACCACGGTGGAGCCCATGAAGACCATGTTCTTGCGGTCGCCAAGAGCCACGTTGCCGTTGGCATCGGGGGTGAGGGTCTCTACTTTTTTATCTACGGGAACGGATTCACCGGTCAGTGCGGCCTCCTCGATCTTCATGGAAGCACACTCGATGATGCGGGCGTCAGCGGGAACAGCGTCGCCTGCCTCGAGAATGATCACGTCACCAACGACCAGATCCTCACTGGGGATCGAGATCTGATGACCGTCACGAAGCACCTTGCTCTGCGCCTTGGACATTTCCTGCAGGGCCTCGATCGCCTTTTCGGCCTTGCTCTCCTGGAACACACCGAGGATCGCGTTGATCAGAACGACTGCCATGATGATCACGACGTCTGCGGGGAACTCCCAGTGTCCGCTGGCCACGCCGTTGTAGATCTCCACGCCTGCGGAGATCGCCGCAGCGACGAGAAGGATAATGGTCATGGGCTCTGCCAGCTGCTTGAAGAAGCGGTGAAGGAGGGATTCCTTCTTGCCCTCGGCCAGCTTGTTCTTGCCGTTGGCCTCCAGGCGCTTGCCGGCTTCCGCGGAGCTGAGTCCGGCCTCGGAGCTGTTCAGCTCTTGGATCACGGATTCTTTGTCTTCGCAATAGAATTTCATGTTTTTCCTCCTAAAGAAATTTTTGATATCCCATAGATTATAGCACACAATCACTTGATTGTCAATAGAAATCGCTTAGTTTTTTTGATTTTTCACAATTTTAATGATAATAGGGTAGGCAGCTGCGGCCGCTTTTATCAGGTTTTTGCGAAAAAACGGATAAAGGAAGAAAAAAAGCAAGCCAAAACGAAGGGTCTTGGCTTGCTTTTTGGTTTATTTCGGTTGGATGACGGGCGCGGAGAGAGGATTATTCCTCGTCCTCCCAATCCTCCCAATCTTCCCAGTCCTCCTCGGGCATCGTTTCGTAGGTGTCCGCATCTGCGGGAGCGGTGATCTCTACGGGAGAGCCGAGCGTGTTATAGGTAATGGTGAAGGTGTAGTTGATGCTGCCGACGTATTCCTCCGTCATGGAGAAGCCGTAGGTAAGGGCGACCAGATGGTCGGTGGCATCAAAGCTGATGCTGACGGTCAGGTTGTCGATAACAGAGCCCTCAAACTCGTCGCTCTCGGTGCCCATCATCTGCACGAGGGCGGCGGTGTAGTCTTCCTTCGCAATGGGGAGTGCAAAGGTGCGCACGTCGTTCTCCTCGGTCCAGGTCACGGCGGCAAGGGCTTCCTCGGTAACGGTGGGAAGGGTAGCGACGATGCCCTCAAAATAATCGGCGACCTCCTCTGGGGTGACTTCTTCCTTGACCTTTTCGATTTCAGGTCCTTCGCCAAGGTCGTACTCGGAGAGCGTATACAGGATGCCGTCAACGTAGGTCATGGTTTCGCCTGCCATTTTGCCGTACATGTTGTTTCCGCAGACCTTGTAGGTCATGCTCATGGTGGTGCTGTTTTCCATTCCGCCAACGTTCATGGCAACGTTGACCTTAATGTCCATATCCGCGCCGTCACGGAGCTTTGCGAGCTGCTCGTTTGCGGCGGTGTAAAGGCTGTATGCGGTGTCGGGCGTTTCGGCCGGGGGCGTTTCCTTGCAGGCGGCGAAGGCAAACAAGCACACAACGGCAAGAAGAAGAGCAAAAATACGGGTTTTCATGGTTCTAAATCATCCTTTCTGTGTTGTTTTGCACCCGAGGGTACGATAGCATTATAGCACACGTCATGCTTTTTTGTCAATATGAACGAAGCTTTTTTTCTTTGTTTCAGCGGAAATGATGCCTCCTCCGATGACGGTCTCGCCGTCGTACAGCACCACCGATTGCCCCGGGGTGATGGCGCGCTGAGGCTCGTCGAAGCGCAGGCGGAGGGTATCCTCATCCGTTTGCTCAACGGTCGCAGGAGCGGGAAGGGCACTGTAACGGATGCGCGCTTCTACGCGAATGGGAGAATCGATGCGGGGCAGGGCGATGAGGTTGATGCTGTGGGCGGTCAGCTCGCGCGAGAACAGATCCTCGTTGCTGCCAAGCAGGACCGTGCCGTCCTCGGCGTTTTTTCCACAGACGTAGGTGGGCTTTCCAAAGGCGATCCCCAGCCCCTTGCGCTGTCCGACCGTATAGTGAACGATTCCCCGATGGCGGCCGAGGATATTTCCCTCGGCATCCACAAAGTTCCCTTCGGGGTAGACTTTTTCGGTATAGCGGGTCAGGAAGGAGGCGTAGTCGCCGTCGGGAATAAAGCAGATGTCCTGGCTGTCCTTGCGCTTGGCCGCGAGGAGTCCGTGCTCCTCGGCGATGGCACGCACCTCGGCCTTGGTCAGGTCACCTAAAGGAAAGAGGGTGGAGGAGAGCTGCTCCTGGGAGAGCGACCAGAGCACGTAGGTCTGGTCCTTTGCGCGGTCGCGCGGCATGGAGAGCAGAGTCCTTCCGCCACCGTCCTGCGAAATACGGGCGTAATGTCCCGTGGCCAGATGAGAGCATCCGAGGCGCTTGGCCTCCCGAAGAAGACTGCCGAATTTGATGCAGCGGTTGCACGTGACGCAGGGGTTTGGCGTGAATCCCTCCTCGTAGGTGCGGACGAAGTAGTCCATCACCTCGCGGCGAAAGTCCTCACTGAGGTCACAGACCGAGAAGGGGATGCCCAGCCGCTCTGCCGAGAGGCGTGCGTCCTCAATCTCACGGGAAAAGGGGGGCAGGGTCTCCTCGGTGGGAAAGAGCTTCCCCGGAGAAAAGAGCTTCATGGTGACGCCGCGGCAATCGTAGCCCTGCGCCCGCAGAAGCAGGGCGGCCACGCTGCTGTCCACGCCGCCGCTCATGGCAACGAGAATGGATGGATGCATATCAATGTCCTCCTTTCGGCAAGGGCTATCGGTCACCACGAGAAGGTGGTGGGCTCGCCTACGGTGCGCAGATCGCGAAAGTCTCTCTGGCGCAGGATCTCGTAAACGGCTACGGCCACGGTGTTGGACAAATTGAGGGAGCGAAGTCCGTCACGCATGGGAAGACGGACGCAGGTGTCGGGATGCTCTGCCAGAAGCTCCTCGGGAAGTCCGCGCGTCTCCTTGCCGAACATGATGTAGACCGTTTCGGGATAGTCGATCTCGGTGTAGACGTGCTTTGCCTTGGTGGTAAAGTAGTAGACCTCGGCTCCCGGGTTTTTGGCGTAAAAATCCGCAAGACCGTCGTAATAGGTGATGTCCAGCTGGTGCCAGTAGTCAAGGCCTGCTCGCTTGAGCTTGCGGTCGTCGATGGCAAAGCCCAAGGGGCGGATGAGGTGAAGGGAGGCGCCCGTTGCGGCGCAGGTGCGTGCGATATTGCCCGTGTTCTGCGGGATCTCGGGCTCGTGAAGAACGATGTTGATCTTGCTCATTGGTCATCCTTGCTTTTCAGCGCATGGCGCGTTGTTTTTTCTCATGATAGCACATTTCTCGCGGCAAAGCAAGTAATTTTGAAAACAAAGATTAAAATTTACAAATTACAATATATTTTTCACTTTTGATATGGTACAATATAAGGGATTATTGAATTTTTCACGCACCGCCGATCGGGCGGGGGGAAAGGACCGTTTTTACGATGTCGATTTTTACGAAGATCTTTGGTACGTATAGCCAGCGACAGCTCAAGAAGCTTTCCGAGGTGGCGGATTACATCGATTCGCTCGCGGAGCAGTACGCCGCCATGAGCAACGAGGAGCTGCAGGCCGTCACGCCTGCACTCAAGGCCCGTCTTGCGGCAGGGGAGACCCTCAACGAGATCCTGCCCGACGCCTTTGCGGCCATCCGCGAGGCGGCAGACCGGGTGCTTGGCAAGCGTCCCTTCTACGTCCAGCTGCTGGGCGGAATCGTTTTGCACCAGGGCCGTATTGCCGAAATGAAAACGGGTGAAGGAAAGACCCTTGTGGCCACGCTCCCCGCATATCTCAACGCCCTCACGGGAGAGGGCGTGCATATCGTTACCGTCAACGAGTATCTTGCCCGCGTCGGTGCGGAGGAGATGGGACGCGTATACGAATTCATGGGTCTGACGACGGGCCTTGTCGTGCACGGACAGAGCGCCGCCGAAAAGCAGGCCGCCTACAACGCCGATATTACCTACGGCACGAACAACGAGTTCGGCTTTGACTATCTGCGCGACAACATGGTCATCTACAAGCACCAGATGTCGCAGAGAGGACACGTCTTTGCCATCGTGGACGAGGTGGACTCCATTCTCATCGACGAGGCGCGCACGCCGCTGATCATCTCGGGCATGGGGGATACCGCCACCGAGCTTTACGAAAAGGCCGACGCCCTCGTGCGCACCATGCGCAAGCACGTCATCAAGGAGCTGGACAGCAAGGAGAGCCACGACGACATCAACGCCGATTATATCGTGGACGAGAAGGCCAACAACGCGATCCTCACGCCCCAGGGTGCAAAGAAGGCAGAGCGCTTCTTCGGCCTTGAAAACTTTACCGATGCGGAGAACGCGCAGATCGCGCACCACGTTCAGCAGGCCATCAAGGCCTACGGCTGTATGCACCGCGACGTGGACTACGTGGTCAACGAAAAGGGCGTTATGATCGTTGACTCCTTCACGGGACGTCTCATGCCCGGCCGCCGCTATTCGGACGGATTGCACCAGGCCATCGAGGCCAAGGAGGGCGTCAAGGTCCAAAAGGAGAACAAGACGCTTGCCACCATCACCTTCCAGAACTATTTCCGTATGTACCGCAAGCTCTCGGGCATGACGGGTACGGCACTGACCGAGGAGACCGAGTTCCGCGAGATCTATCAGCTTGACGTGGTGGAGATCCCCACCAACAAGCCCATGATCCGCGTGGATCACGAGGACGCCGTTTACCGCAGCATGGAGGGCAAGTACGCCGCCATCGTGCAAAAGGTCAAGGAGTGCCACGAAAAGGGACAGCCCGTGCTTGTGGGTACGGTGTCCATCGACAAGTCCGAGCTTCTTTCGACCCGCTTGCGCAAAGCGGGCATTCCGCACACCGTGCTCAACGCCAAGTACCACGCCAAGGAGGCCGAGATCGTCGCGCAGGCCGGTAAGGTGGGCGCGGTCACCATCTCCACCAACATGGCAGGACGCGGAACCGATATTCTGCTTGGCGGCAACCCCGAATTCATGGCCAAATCCGATATGCGCGCCATGGAGTTCTCCGAGGAGGCCATCGCGCTTTGCGCCGGCTCGGCTCCCACGGAGGACGAGGAGGTTTTGCGCGCACGGGAGGTCTTCCGTGAATTGGTGCAGAAGTACAAGATCCAGCTTGAGCCTGAGGCGCAGCGCGTAAGAGAAGCGGGCGGCCTCTTTATCCTGGGCACCGAGCGGCACGAGAGCCGCCGCATCGACAACCAGCTCCGCGGACGCTCGGGACGTCAGGGCGACCCCGGCGAATCCATGTTCTTCCTCTCCATGGAGGACGATCTGATGCGTCTGTTCGGCACCGACCGCCTGCAGGGCGTGGTCAGCGCACTCAAGCTGCCAGAGGATATGCCGATCGACGCGCGGATCCTCTCGGGTGCGATCGAGAATGCGCAGAAGCGCATCGAGGACAACAACTTCAAGCGCAGAAAATACGTGCTTGCCTACGACGACGTGATGAATCAGCAGCGCGCCGTGATCTACAAGCAGCGTCAGGACGTGCTCAACGGCGAGGATATCTCCGAGACGGTGCGCAAGATGCTCTTTTCCACCGTGGATGCCACGGTCGAGGGCTTTACGCGCTCGGATTCCCCCATGGAGTGGGATCTGGACGGCCTGCGTGCGCACTTCCTGGGTCTGCTGACGCAGGAGGAGGACTTCCGCTACACCGAGGCCGAGTATAAAAAGCT
>JAFNVK010000202.1 GCA_017379815.1 Clostridia bacterium | reverse complement strand
TAGTTACTGTATAATCGCGTGGACGACGGCGAGCTGTGGGTCTATTTTCAGCTTTCGCGCGGAACGGGCTTTCGCACTCACGCCTTCCTCGAGAAGGAGGAGAGCAACCTCTGGATCATGATCCGTCCCATGCCGATCAAGGATACCTATAAGCCGATGCGTTGTATCACTATGGAGGATACGCGCTTCTACCACTGCAATATCAAATCCCTGAACCTTCTTCCCAACGTCCTGGCAACCCAGGCAACGGTTGAGGCGGGCGTTGAGGAATGCATTCTCCACCGCGGAGAGACGGTCACCGAGTGTGCGCACTCCAATCTGTCCATTCTGAAGGACGGCGTCCTCTTTACGCACCCGGCCAATGAAATGATCCTTGCGGGAACGGGTCGCGCGCATCTGCTTAAGGCCTGCCGCGACTTTGGTATTCCCGTGCGCGAGGAGCGCTACACGGTCAAGGAGCTGATGGAGGCAGATGAGGTCATCATCACGTCGGCCTCGGCACTCTGCATTCCCGTTTGCGAGGTGGACGGTACGCCCGTTGGCGGAAAAGCCCCGACCCTTCTGCGCAAGCTCCAGGATCATCTGCTTGCGGATTTCCTCCGCGAGACCGAAGCGTAAATCAAGAATGCGCAAAACGAAAAATCACCGCTCGACGCAGCCTGAAGGGCGCGCAGGACGGTGATTTTTTTATTTGGTTTCGACATGGAGTGCGTCACGCAGACGCCTCTCGGCAACGGAGACCTCCTCCGCGCAGATAAAGCACAGGCGCCCGAAGGGATAGCGCCGCGCGGCCGAGCGGATCGCCTCGTGCAGGTCAGCGTCCGCAGGATGATCGGCAAGGCGGATCGCAAAGCCAACGTTGGGAATGCGCTCCCTGCCGACTTCCTCGATCGCGCACGCAAGCTCCTCCCGCTGTTCTGCGGCAATGCAGAGCCGAGGTAAGGCGATGCTTCTGCCAAGGAAGGTCAAGAGCGCAAGGATCGGCTCGGCTCTTCCGCGCAGGTGCAGAACGGGCGTGATCCCGTGCGTTGCGGAGAACAGGAAAAGCTGACGCAGGCATTGGGAAAGTAAAAGGTCGCGCGTTTCCTCCTTCCGCACCTCTTCCGCAATCACCTGATCGACGTGATAGGGGTCGGGACGGACGAAGGTATAGTCCTTGGGAACGGTAAAGAGAAAATGGCTCTTTCCCTGCTTTTTCATGGCGTCAAGCGTGTCGGCGATCTCCTTTTCCCAAGCCGAGCGGGAGCGAGCCTGCGTTTCTACAAGGCTTGAAAGCTCGGGCAAGGAGGAGAGCAGCTGTCGGGAAAGATCCCCCGAAAAGGGGTCGATTTCCGCTTTCCTCGGCCACGGGCGGTGCAAAAGAAGCGTGCGGCAGGCTTCTGCTATGTCTGCCTGCTCAAGGAGCAGATCAGAGCTCCTTCTCCAAAGGCGGTCGCAGGAGGACGGGGTCAGCCCTTCCGTTATGCCAAAGCCTTCGTTAAGAAGGTAAGAAAGCTCGTTAAGGATCGGGTGAAGATAGAGCTCGTCCGAAAGCTCTGCAAGAGCACGGAAGCGCTCGTAGGCCGAGGTCGGCATTCTTCCCTCCTTCTCCCGGGTAAAGTGCAGGATGCGTGCAAGCATTTCCCCGTCCAGGCATTCGGTCAGATTTGCGGGAGATCTTGCGCCAATGACGACCGTCTCGGTCATGCCTGCTTGCGCAGGAGAATTCTCTTTTGCCATCTTGCACCTCCGTTCACCGTTTTTTCGGCTTTATTGTAGCATAGATTCAAGATTCTGTCAAGTAAAAGCGATTTTTTTGCCCTTAGGGTATAGACGAAAGCGAAAAAATATGCTATACTAAAGATAACTGTGAACCAAATTTAGGAAAAACGCATGGGAAGTGATGAAGTATGGATTTTCATGAATTTAGTCTGATCTACCCCGACCGTGCCGCAAAGGCACGTCATGAGGACGGAGCATCAGCACCCGACATCGATATGTTTACTCTGGAGGAGCTTGGTCTTCCCGAAATTCTCCGGACGAAGAGCCGAGATCTCTCGGAGTTCTTTACCACGGATGCCGAGGTCATCCGCTATCGCATTGCCACCTTTGAGGATATGCTCCGCTGCCCCGCTCTTACCGAGATGCTCAATAAGCTCGTCCCTGTGCTCAACGACATCAAGGAGCTCAGACGTCTCGAGGCGGATAGCGGCAACACGGACGATTATCTTTCCAGCATCACCGAGATCGAGCTTTACGTCTCCAGCATCCGCGTTCTGCACGAATGCCTGACGGCGGTCAAGGGAGAGCTGAGGAGCCCTGCCTTCCTGTCGCTTGCCTCGCTTGTGATCGAGCTTGCCGAAAGTGATTACTACCGCGAGCTGAACCAAAAGCTGGAGGAGCTCACTCAGCGTGTCCGCGAGATTAAGAGCGTGACCGTTGGCGTCAACCTTGACGCACAGCTTCGTCCGAGCTCGGCGGGCGTTCTTTCGGTCAATGCCGAGCCCTTCAAGTCGGGTGACGTTCTGGACAAGATCCTGCGCCTGAATTTCAAGCAGGATCAGTACACCTGCATTGCCAATCTCGTTCCCTTCGGAAAGAAGCAGAACGAAAATCAGAAAATGGCACTTTCTCTTGCCTTCAACAGCGCGATCAATGACGTTTATCGCTCGTCTTTGCGCTCCTGGAAGAAGATCGTGCAGACCTACGTTCTGGAAAACACCGAATTCCTTCTGGATCTGATGCCCGAATTCGAGTTTCTCGTTCGCGGTACGCAGATGCTTCACGATCTCAAGGAAAAGGGGTGTCCGCTCTGCGTTCCCGATATTCGCCCGATGAAGGAGCACGCCTTCTCGGCTCGCTCCCTTTACAATCCTTGCGTTGCACTCAAGATCGAGGACGAGATCGTATCCAATGATCTGGTCTTTGACGAAAAGGCAACGATCTACGTTCTGACCGGTCCGAACCGCGGAGGAAAATCCGTGATCACCTGCGCACTGGGACTTGCCCAGGTCATGATGCAGCTTGGCATGTACGTCCCGGCTGAAGCGGCCTCCATCTCTCCCGTGGACGGCATTTATACGCATTTTCCTACCGGAGCTGAGGACACCATCGACAAGGGACGCCTTGGTGAGGAATGTGCACGCCTTGGCGAAATCTTTGACTGCATCACCGGAGAGAGCCTCGTTCTTCTGGACGAATCGCTTTCCTCTACGGGAAGCTACGAGGCATCCTATATTGCCGCCGAGGTCCTTGGAGGCCTGGCACACGTTGGCTGCCGTTGTCTGTTCTCCACACATCTCCACGAGCTTGCCGCAGAGATCGATCGGATCAACGAGCGCTCGATGAAGGATCGCGGCGTTGCGATCGACACGCTGGTGGCGGGCATTGAGGGCGAAGGAAAACGCTCCTTCCGTATTACCCGCGCAAAGCCGGACGGCAAGAGCTACGCCAGAGATATCGCCGATAGCTACGGCCTGACCTACGAAAG
>JAFNVK010000201.1 GCA_017379815.1 Clostridia bacterium | reverse complement strand
GGTGTCGGTGCCTCGCGTGTGCGTGACCTCTTTGATACCGCCCGCAAGAGCCCTGCCAGCATCATCTTTATCGATGAGATTGATGCGGTGGGCCGTCAACGCGGTACGGGTCTCGGCGGCGGTCACGACGAGCGCGAGCAGACCCTTAACCAGCTGCTCGTGGAGATGGACGGCTTTGGCTCGCACGACGGCATCATCGTCATGGCGGCCACCAACCGTCCTGACATTCTCGATCCCGCACTTCTGCGTCCCGGACGCTTTGACCGCCAGATCACCGTCAACTATCCCGACATCAAGGGACGTGAGGAGATCCTCAAGGTGCACGCCCGCAACAAGCCCCTGGAGGGCGACGTGGACTTCCACAAGGTTGCCCAGTCCACCGTCGGCTTTACGGGTGCGGAGCTGGCCAACCTGCTCAACGAGGCGGCACTGATCGCAGCCAAGAAGAACAAGTCGCTCATCGGCATGGACGATATCGAGCAGGCCTATATGAAGGCGATCCTCGGTCCGCAGAAGAAGTCGCGCGTCCGTACTGAAAAGGAGAACAAGCTCACGGCCTACCACGAGGCAGGTCACGCCGTGGTCTCCTATTACTGCAAGAACACCGATCCCGTCAAGCTCATTACCATCGTTCCCGCAGGAAGGGCAGGCGGCGTTACCGTCAGCCGTCCCGAGAACGACGTGCATTATCTCACCCGTGAGGGCATGCTGGACGATATCCGCATGAGCCTTGGCGGACGCATCGCCGAGGAGCTGATCATGGAGGATATTTCCTCCGGCGCGTCGAGCGACATTCAGCAGGCCACCAAGATCGCGCGCAACATGGTCACGCGCTACGGCATGAGCAAGAGGCTCGGCACCGTGCTGTACGGCTCGGGCCATTCCGAGGTCTTCCTCGGCCGTGATTACGCCTCGGGCAAGGAGTATTCCGAGCAGACGGCGGCCGTGATCGACGAGGAGATCCAGACCATCATCGGCGAATGCTACGAGGACGCCAAGAGGATCCTTGAGGAGCACGTCGACCGCCTGCATTTCGTGGCACAGTATCTCTTGAAGCATGAGAGCATGGACGACGATCAGTTCCGTGCCGCTATGCAGGATGACGCCACCGACGAGATGCTTGAGGCGATCGCCGCGGAGAAGGCAGAGAAGAGCCGCCGCGATAACGAGCGCCGTGCCGCTGAGCAGGCCGCACGCGAAAAGGAGGAGCAGGAGCGCCTCGCCCGTGAGGCTGAGGAGCGCACCCGCGCGATGGATCCGAACGCTCCCGCCCACACCATGGCGGAGGAGACCGCCGAGGCGGCTGAACAGTCCGAGGATGAGCCCTCCAAGGAGGAATCCGAAGAAGCTTCGAGCGAGGACAAGAAGGACTAAGTCCTTTCCGACGTATACGAAAACCGCTGCCGTCCGTGCTTTTTGCACGAACGGCAGCGGTTTCTTTTTGCTTGGCGATCAGAAAGGGAGGGGGTCAAAGACCGTTTCGACCCTCTTCGCCGCGCCGGGCGGCGAATAGATCCAGTGAGAGAGGTGCTTCGTGCTTGCGGGATCGACGTAAAAGTGGAGCGGGGGTGTGCGGTCCTCGGGAGAGGAGGGGCAAACGTCGATCAGGACGAGCTTAACCTTCATGCGCTCGGGCAGAATGCTCTTGATGTAGACCGCCACGGGCTGACCGATCCTTGCCCGAAGCTCGTCGGCGTTTTCTCCGCGCAGCTCGGCAAGGCCTGCAAGGTTGGGGGCAAGCTCCACAAAAACGCCGTAGCTCTCCACACTGCGGATCACACCGCGTACGGTCTGCCCGGCGCAAAAGCGGGAGGCGTTCTCCTCCCAACTTCCCAGAAGCTCGCGCAGAGTGGCGTAGATCCTGCCCGTCTCGCGGTCGATGCTTTTGATCACCACGGGGAGCGTCATGCCTACCCGCAAGCGATCCTTGGGATGTGCGATGCGGGAGACCGAGATGCAATCCACCGAGAGCAGGGAGGAAACACCGCATCCAAGGTCCAGAAAAGCGCCAAAGGGCTCAAGATGCGTCACCCTTGCCTCAAGGATATCCCCCGGACAAAGCTCGGAGAGATAGGACTCTATACACTTCTTTTGCGCGCGGCGGCGGGAAAGAATGGCCACGGGGCGGCCCTTTTGGTGCTCAATGCGCAGGACGCAGAAGGAGATCGGCTTTCCCACACGCGTCAGAATGGCAATATCCTTGCGCTCCTCCGTGCCGTGACAGTGGACGACCTCCTCGCGCTCGAGGATCCCTTCGGCGCAGGGAAGCTCCACGTGTAGGCGCATATCCCCGTCGCACAGGGTAACGATTCCCTCGAGAATGCTCTCCTTTTCGATGGCGCGCTCAAGGGCAGAAAGGGTTGCCACAGCCTCGCGGTTCTCCTCACTTCGGATGCGGCTTCCTTCGGGTAAGTACAGTTGCTTCATGCTTTGATTCCTCCGTTGCTTTGCTTCTTGGCAAGTCTGCCTTGCCGTTTTTTCAGGGTTATCCTATCCTATGCGACGGGGAGAGAAAAAATGAGCTTGCCGCCCTTCTGCATAGAAATTCCTTTTCGGGGGAATACTACCGCAGAGGAAAGAGAGGAGGGCGGACCTTGGAAAAGCAGATTGGATTTGCCGAGCGGGTGAGGCGCATGGACGCACGCCTGCGCGTGCAGGAGAACTTTGATCTGATCAAAAAGGAGATGGTGCTGGGGCATCACCGCGCCGTCTTCTACTACGTGGACGGCTTTATTGAGGGAAGCTCAATGGGCAAGCTGATGATCTATCTGCTCTCGCTCAAGGGGCTTTGCCCCCCGGAGATCCCGAACGGGCGTGCGGCGGCAACCTATTTTGCCGAGCATCACATGCCGCACGTTGAGGTAGAGGTCAGCGACGACGAGGATCTGATGGTGCAGATGGTGCTTTCGGGGACGTCTCTCTTTTTGGGGGAGACCTTCGGGGAGTGTGCTCTGATCGTGGATTCGCGCACCTATCCCTCGCGGTCGGTGGACGAGCCCGAGAACGATCGGGTCATGCTGGGGGCGCGCGACGGATTCGTGGAGACGCTGGTCTTTAATACGGCAATGGTTCGTCGGAGGATACGCGATCCTGCCCTCACGATGCGCCACTTGACGGTAGGAAGTGAGAGCAGGAGTGACGTGGTGATCTCCTATCTTAAGGGACGCGCGGACGCGGACTACGTGCGGCGTCTTGAGGAAAAGCTCAAGGGGGTAAAAACGCGCTCGCTGGCCATGGGGCATGAATCTCTGGCCGAGCTTTTGATTGCGGACAGATGGTACAATCCCTTTCCCAAGATCCGCTACACCGAGCGCCCGGACGTGGCGGCGGCTCAGCTTCTCGAGGGGAGCGTGCTGATCCTGTGCGACAACTCCCCCGAGGTGATGATCCTGCCAAGCACGGTGTTCGATTTTTTGCAGGAGACCAACGATTTTTATTTTCCGCCCTTGACGGGCACTTATATCCGTCTTGTGCGGCATCTGGTCTTCTGGGCAACGCTTTTTCTCGTGCCCGTGTGGTTTCTCTTCACCAAGAACCCCACGCTCACCCCTTCATGGCTGACCTTCGTGCTTCCCGAGGCGCTGGGCAAGATCCCCATATTCGTCCAGCTTCTTATTGTGGAATTTATGATCGACGGATTGCGGATGGCCTCGATGAACACGCCGAATATGCTCTCCAATTCGCTCTCGGTGGTGGGCGGACTGATCCTTGGGGAATTCGCCGTGAGCATCGGCTGGCTGATCCCGGAGGTCATCGTGTATATGGCCTTCGTGGCCATCGCCAATTTCTCGCAGAGAAGCTATCAGCTGGGCTACGCCTTCAAATTTATGCGTATCCTTTTGCTGATCCTGATCCAATGCTTCAACGTCACGGGCTTTTTCGCAGGACTTGGCGTGATCCTGCTTCTGCTCGTCACCAACCGAACGGTCAACGGACGCCGCTCCTATCTCTATCCGCTCATCCCCTTCAACGGCCGCGCCTTGCTCTCGCTCTTCTTCCGCGTGCGCAAGGATCGCTTCGTGGGTACGCAGGGCGAGGAAGGAAAAAACGGCGAATGACGCCAAAAACAAAGCGCGCCCTGCAAATTCTTGCAGGGCGCGTATCTTTTCTTTCGTATGGGGGTCAATCCTTTGTCGGCTCAAGGATCACGATCTCGGGGGGATTTGCGATGCGCGGAATGCCCGTGTGGTCACCAAGGCCTCGGCTGATCACGCAT
>JAFNVK010000200.1 GCA_017379815.1 Clostridia bacterium | reverse complement strand
GTCAGCTTGAAGGCCTTGATCGCGCCCGTGCTGAACAGGTGCGGCCCTGCGCAAAGGTCGGTGAACTCGCCCTGGCGGTAGAAGCTGATGACCTCGCCCTCGGGGAGCTCCTCGATGAGCTGGACCTTGTAGGGCTCGTCCTTCTCCTGCATCAGCGCGATCGCCTCCTCACGGGGAAGCTCGAATCTCTCGATCTTAAGATTCTCCTTGACGATCTTCTTCATTTCACTCTCGAGTGCCTTGAGCGCGTCGGCGGTAAAGGGCGTCTCGGAATCGAAATCATAGTAAAAGCCGTTGTCAATCGCAGGACCGATGGTCAGCTTGGTTGTGGGATACAGACGCTTGACCGCCTGCGCCAGGACGTGTGCCGCGCTGTGACGGAAAAGCTTTTTGCCTGCGGGATCCGCAAAGGTCAGAAGATGGACCTCGTCGCCCTCCTTGAGTACCTGCGTCAGGGCAACGGTCTCGCCCGCGATCTCGGCGCCGATCACCTCGCGGGTGATCAGTCCAAGCTCACGCGCCGCCTCGTAAACGGTCGTGCCGGCCGCCGTGGCCAGGATATTGCTGTCGTTGATCTTCACTTGAATTTGGTTTTCCATGGTTCGATCTCTCCTTCTATAAGTTCGGTAAGATTAAATTGACTAAGGGAACGGCATGCGCCGAGGCGCGCCGATAAAAAAACACCCCGCAGGCAGGGATACTGCCTGTTCGGGGTGTGGATATCATTCCGCACGGTTCCACCCGGACGTTTCACTCTTTGGGTATGATTCGGTTAAACAGCAAGGCGGTACTCTGCCATCCTGCATCAAGGGCCTTTCAGCGAGCCATCTTATGGCACGGTCCTCTCTCTGTGGGTGCGGTGCTGACAGAACGTGTTCTTGCCGCGCGGCGGACTCAGTCCGCTCTCTTTTTCAGGTTATACTCGGAGCGGGGATTAACGATCTCGCGCCAATCCAGATCTCCGCGGTCAAGCGCCGTAACGATGACCTCTGCCGTTGCAATGTTGGTGGCAACGGGCACGTTATACAGGTCGCAAAGGCGCAGAAGCTCTGCCTCTCCGCTATCCGGTCCTGCATCCGGACGAGTGTCCTTGAAGTAAAGCAGAACGTCGATCTCATTAAAGGCGATGCGCGATGCGATCTGCTGCTTGCCGCCCTGCTCTCCCGAGAGCAGCTTTTCGATCTCAAGACCGGTGGCCTCGGCAATATACTTTGCGGTGATGCTGGTCGCGCAAAGATTGTGCTTGCTGAGGATCCCGCAGTAAGCGATGCAGAACTGGGTCATCAATTCCTTTTTCAGATCGTGCGCAATAATGGCAATCTCCATTGGTATACTCCCTTCGCTCCGTTCGGTTTCTCTCCGGCAGTAGGGAAAGCGGACGAACGCCCAAATCCCTATTTTCGTTTATTATAGCACAAAGAACAATAAATTGTCAATAGAATACACGAAGTTTTTTCAAAAAACGGGCTTTCGGCGATTCCTCCCCCTGCGTGGGAAGAAAAGGCGCCGCGAGCGTGCGGATCACTCGTATCTTGCGCGAATACCGCCGATATACTTCGGACGGGTCCTTGCCGCCAACAGGCGTGCCTCACCGATCGACGGGACGGACAGACGCACCGGCACGGCCACCTCACGCAGATGCATACCGATCAGCGTGCCGCCAATGTCAAGCCCTGCGTGCGCGCGGATATGCTCGACCGCCACGGGATCGGAGAATTCTCTCCACGCCGCCGTGGCAAAGGAGCCGCCCGCCTTAGGCTGCGGAACGACGCAAACCGGATCAAGGCCAAAGGCCTCTGCCGCCCGGCGCTCCAGGATCAGCGCACGGTTGAGATGCTCGCAGCACTGGGCCGCAAGGTAGATCCCCTTCTCTGCAAGGATCGGGGCGATCGCCGCAAAAACGGCGTCTGCCGCCTCGGTGCTGGAGGCGTGTCCGATGCTTCCCCCAACGATCTCCGAGGAGGAGCAACCAACCACCAGGATCTCTCCGCGGCGCAGGCCTGCCACCTCGATCAGCTCGCGCACGGCCGCCTCGGCCTGCGCCTGAATATGCTTCATCATAAGAACGTCCTCCGTTTTTCTCCGCGTCCCTCAGATACGGTCGCTTCCGTCCTCGGGGATCACGCGCTTGACCGCCTCGATCGCGCACTCGATCATATCGTCGGTGGGCTCAAAGACGGTGATGTGCTGCAGCCAGACTCCGGGCATGGAGATCAGGCGCGTAAAGAAATTGTCGTGCTTGCCCGCCAGCTTGATCAGCTCGTAGCCAAGTCCCATAACGATGGGAAGAAGCAAAAAGCGGACCAGCGTGCGCCAGAGCGTGGGCAGAACTCTGCCTGCCAGGGCGATCGAGATCGGGTCAATGAAGAAGGAGACGAAGATGCTCACCAGAAGCATCAGAATGAGGAAGGAGGTTCCGCAGCGGGGATGGAAACGGCGCTGCTTGCGCACGTTCTCGACCGTCAGCTCCAGTCCTGCCTCATAGCAGAAGATGGTCTTATGCTCGGCACCGTGATACATAAAGGTGCGGCGAATATCCTTCATCAGGGAGATGAGCGCCATGTAGGAGACGAGGATCAGGATCTTGAAGACGCCCTCAAAGGCGGACTTGATCAACGAATTGAGTGCGGCACTGTCGGTGGTCAGCACACCGAAGGAGGCGATCCAGGAATAGAGCGCCGTGGGTGCCATGATAAAGAGGAAAATAGCCAGCGCAACGGCGATCACCACGGCCGTGACCATCATGGCCGTCATGGTCCATGCAGGAAGCTTTTTCTCCTCCTCTGCCTTTTCCTCGGCCTTTTCCTCAGCCTTTTCCTCGGTTGCCTCTGCGCACGCATCGACAGACGCTTCCTCGGCGGGAGCGGCCTTCTTGTTCTTCTTTTCCTTCTTCGGGTCCTCCTCAACGAGGTCCTCAAGGCCAGAGAGCTCGGCCGAGCGCATCAGGCACTTATAGCCAAGGCTCATCGAGTCAAAAAAGCCGAATACGCCGCGAATGATCGGCCAACGGCAGAAGGCGGGGCGCTTGGAGGCGTTGATCTTTACCTCCTCGAGAACGATCTCGCCCTCGGTATTGCGAACGGCCATGGCGGCGCGCTTCGGGCCGCGCATCATAATGCCCTCCATCAGCGCCTGCCCTCCGATGGAGGTCTTAATGGCGCAAAGATTGCGGTTTTGTTCCTTCAAAATCAGATCCTACCCTTCCCCGCGGACGCACCGCGGACGATCGTCAAAATTAAAAATACAACTGTATATTGTAGCATCAATATGTGAACCCCGTATGAACGGTGTGCAAAATCAGCAGATCGCACCGCGCGGATAGCAAAGGAAGGCAACCGCTCCCATGCCGCGCAAGACCTCAAGCGTTGAGGCGGCAGACTGCTCGTCGGGGAAAAGGCCGAAGACAGACGGACCGCTCCCGCTCATCATCGCGGCGCTCGCTCCTCCGTCGAGCATCGCCTGTCGCAGAGCAAAAGCCTTCGGGCGCTGCGGAAGAACGGCCTCCTCAAAGACGTTGTAGAGTGCCCCCGTCTGTGCAAGATCCTCGCCGGCCTCCAGTGCAGAAAGCAGACGGGAAAGACGCCCATCCTCCTCTCTCACCTCGGCAAAATCCCCATACCGTCGGTCAAGCTCCGCATAGGCCCAGGGGGTGGAAACGCCCTCGCCAAGGCAGGCCACGAGCATGGGCCGCGAGGTCATCGGGCGGATCGGCTCAAGCTCCTCCCCGATCCCACCGACTCCGGCGCATCCGCCGCGAATGCAAAAGGGGACGTCAGCCCCAAGTCCTGCGCCGAGCGCGCAAAGCTCCTCGGTGGAAAGAGGCGAGCCGAGCAGAGCGTTCAGGCCGCGCAAAACGGCCGCCGCATCCGCACTTCCCCCGGCAAGACCTGCCGCTATGGGAATGTGCTTTTCCAGACGGATCTCCACCGCTCCGCTTCTTCCCGTGTGGGCAAGCAGACGCTCGGCCGCCCTAAAGGCCAGATTGCGGCAGTCGGTGGGCAGGCTGGGATCTCCCGAGGCCTGCATGCGGATCGAGGTATGCGCAGAGGGGTAAAAATCCAGAGAGATCAGGTCGCAGAGCGACACCGTTTGCATCACGCTTTGAATGCGGTGATAGCCGTCCTCTCGTTTTGAAAGCACGTTCAGATACAGATTGATCTTGGCGTTGGCACGCTCCAAACGCATACAGGTCCCCCCCTTCGGTTTCGTTTTCCGTACTATTGTATCACACCCTTTGGAAAAATGCAAGTTTTCTTTGTAAAGAAAGTAAATTTATTCAAAACGCTATTGACGAACGCCGAAAAATAAGATAAAATATTATAATAAATATAAAACGTGCGCGGGTATCGGCATGAAACCGAGATGCGGCTTGCGCAAAAGCATAAATCATCGTCAGGGGTGAGCCCGCTCACCCGCGAAAGGAAAAAGATGGACGGCAATAAGACAATCAACAAAAAGCATAAGATCGCGTTTCTGGTCTATATCGTCGCGATCCTTGCGATCCTCTGCGCGGCAAACGCGGCCGCGATCAACGACTTTCTCAAGGGGATCCTGCATATCTTCCGCCCCGTGATCAACGGTCTGGTCATTGCCTACTTGTGCAATCCGATCTTCCGCTTCTTCGAGAGAAGTGCGCTGAGCTTCGTGAGAGCCCCGAGACTGCGCCGTATGCTTTCCCTGCTCCTCTCCTATCTCACTCTCGCCCTTGTCGTTGCCCTTCTCCTTTTGCTGATCCTGCCGCAGATCTTCGACAGAATCATCCAGCTGGCAACGCAGTTTGACGCTTACGTTTCCGCCGCTATCCACCAATTCAACAATGCGATCGACTCCATC
>JAFNVK010000199.1 GCA_017379815.1 Clostridia bacterium | reverse complement strand
CAAGAAATGTCCGTAAATCACCCATTTATGACTTGAAAACAAGCATATATTGTCTTATAATAAGAATTGAGGCTATGCCTTTTATCTCATAGAGAAGGAGAACGCACAAGATGTCTTTTTCGATTGCTCTGCAGCTTTATTCCGTAAGGCAGGATGTTGCGGCCAACCTCTACGCTACGCTCAAGGCCGTCAAGAAGATGGGCTACGACGGCGTTGAGTTCGCCGGCCTTTACCAGCACACTCCCGAGGAGGTGCGCGAGATCTGCGCAGACCTCGGCCTTACCCCCATCTCGGCACACGTTCCCTACCGCGAGATGCTGGCAGATCCGGAGGGCGTATTATCGCAGTATGTTACGCTGGGGTGCAAATACGTTGTCGTGCCGTATCTGGCCGACGAGGACCGTCCCTCGGGCGACCGCTTCGACGAGGTGATGAAGGATATCGCCATGATCGGCGAGGTGGCCAAGAAGCTGGGCCTTACGTTGCTCTATCACAACCATGACTTTGAATTTTATAAGCGCGGTGACAAATACGCTTTGGACGTTCTTTATGAGACGGTTCCGGCAGATCTTCTGCAGACCGAGCTTGACGTTTGCTGGGTCAACATCGGCGGCGAGGATCCCTCGGACTACCTCAAGAAGTACAGCGGCCGTGCTCCCGTCCTTCACCTGAAGGATTTCGTGGGCGGAAAGACCGAGAACATGTACGAGCTGATCGGCCTCAAGACCGACGGTAAGCAGGCGGACACGCAGAAGTTTGAGTTCCGTCCTGTAGGCTCGGGCGTTCAGGATTTCCCCACCATCATCAAGACGGCGGAAACCACGGGCACGGAGTGGCTCGTTGTTGAGCAGGACAACCCCTCGATGGGACTTTCTCCGATGGAGTGCGCAGAGAAGAGCTGTGCGTACCTGAAGTCCATCGGTTATTGATCACAAACAACATTTTAGGAGGATTTATCATGGCACTGGATAAGGATTTGGACGCCTTTAAGGACGTCCGGGAAACAAAGACCGTTGACGCTACCAAAAAGCTGCGCATTGGCTTTATCGGATGCGGCTGGATCGCCGGCGCGCACATGCGCGCCTTCAAGAAGCAGCCCGACGTGGAGATCGTTGCAGGATGCGATCTGATCCCCGGCAAGGCCGCCGCTTTCTTTGAGAAGAACGAGGTTGAGGGCGTCAAGACCGATTATGCTTCCCACAAGGAGATGCTGGACGACGAGAGCCTCAATCTCGACGCCGTGACCATCTGCACCTACAACCGTCAGCATGCAGAGCCTGCAATCTACGCGCTCAAGAAGGGCATCAACGTTCTTCTCGAGAAGCCCTTTACCGTAACGCTTGACGAGGCCGTTGAGGTCTGCCGCGCAGAGAAGGAGAGCGGAAAGCTTCTCTCCATCGGCTTCCAGCCCAGAATGGACGCCAACATGAAGATGATCAAGAAGATCGTCGAGTCGGGCGAGCTGGGTCAGGTCTACTACATCCAGACCGGTGGCGGACGCCGCCGCGGCATTCCGTTCCCCTACGGCACCACCTTTATTGAGGATAAGACCGCAGGTATCGGCGCACTGGGTGACATCGGCTGCTACTCCCTGGATATGGTGCTCAACGCCATCGGCTATCCGAAGCCGCTGACCGTTTCGGGCTACAAGTCCGCCTTCTTTGGCAAGGATCCGAACTATCCGCCTTACGTTAAGGCAGGACATCCCGAGTATGCCGAGAAGTTTGGTGTAGACGATTTTGCCGCAGCCTTCGTTCGTCTTGAGGGCGGCATCATTCTGGACTTCCGCATCGCATGGGCGATGAACCTGGACACCCCCGGTGACACCATCATCATGGGTACCAAGGCAAGCCTGCGCATTCCTTCCACCGAGTGCTGGAACGGCTCTGTCGGAGGCCCCATGACCCTGTATCACAACGTTTGCGGCGAGCCCACCAAGACCGAGATCCCGATCATTTCCATGAAGGAGAACCTCTTCGAGCTGAAGGTTCGTACCTTCCTGGATGCCATCAAGGAGGGCACCGCGGCTCCCGTTCCTTCCTCGCAGATCCTCTATAACCAGGCGATCATCGACGGTATCGCAAAGTCTGCCGAGGCAGGCCGCGAGATCGAGATCGAGATCCCCGAGATCTGATTTTTTCACCAAGCAAACCAAGAGGCCCTCACACGGGGGCCTCTTTTGGTTTTCTTTTGTTTCCCGCGCAGGGGTTGCGTTTTTGAAAGAAACGTGGTATACTAACAGGGATAACGAGGGAAGGAGGTGCGAGGAATGGGAAGATTTGACGGGATCCTGTTGTGCAGTGATCTGGACGGCACGCTGCTGAATCGCAGCTACGCCGTTTCCGACGAGAATATAGAGGCGATCCGCTATTTTCAACGTGAGGGAGGGCTTTTCACCTTCGTCACGGGAAGAATGCCCTATTTTGCCGCGCACGTCTATCAACGGGTCGAGCCGAATGCACCCTTCGGCTGCATCAACGGCGGAGGGATCTACGATCACCGAACGGGGAGGTACATCTGGCGGCGTGAGCTGCCCGAGGAGGCGTTGACGCTCGCTAAAGAAACGTCCAAGGCTTTCCCCGAGGTCGGCCTGCAGGTCAATACCTTCGACCGCATTTACTTTTGCAAGGAGAGCCCCGTCATGGAGGGCTTTCGGAAGGCTACGGGAGTCCCGAATTGCCCGCGTCCTTTAGAGGAGATCGACGAGCCTATGGCCAAGATCGTCTTCGGCGAGCACGATCCCGCCGTGATGACGCGTCTGCAGATCTTCCTTACGGAGCATCCTGCGGCAAAGGAATTTGACTTTATCCACTCCGAGCAAATGCTCTACGAGATGCTGCCCAAGGGGGTCAACAAGGGCATTCTTATCCAAAAGATGGCCGAGCTTTTGGGGATCGATCCGCGAAGAACGGTCGCCGTGGGGGATTATTATAACGATATTCCCATGCTCCGCGAGGCCGCTTTGGGTGTCGCGGTGGCCAATGCTTGCCCTGCGGCAAGAGCGGAGGCCGACGCCGTTACCGTCAGCAACGAGGAGCATGCCATCGCGGCAGTGATCCGCGATCTGGAGAGCGGAAAACTATCATTATATTAATGGGGAGGCCGCACATGAATATCGGAATGAATATTTTTTATAAAGTCCCGGTAAAGAAGCAGGTCGAGCTTTTTCACCGTTACGGTGTGAAGCGCACCTTCTGGTCCTCGGAGAAGCCGGACTTTGAGGAGGACATGCGCCTGTTCCGCGAGGGCGGCATCCTTTGCGAGACCCTTCACGCACCCTATCGGGGGATCAACGCCTTTTGGGAGGAGGACGAGGAGGCCGCGCAGGCCATGATGCTCCGCCTCAAGGATTGCATCGACAAGTGCGCGCACCATGAAATTCCCGTGGCCGTGGTGCATCTTTCCGAGGGAAGACCGATGCCCGCCATCACCGAGCGCGGCGTTGCACGCTTTGAGGAGCTGTTT
>JAFNVK010000198.1 GCA_017379815.1 Clostridia bacterium | reverse complement strand
GCCTCCGCAATCCTTGGCCTCACAAAGGAAGAGGGCCGTTTCATGGGAGGCGCGCAGGGAAAATATACCGTTCTGCAAAAGACGCGATGCCAAGGACTCGCCAAACGCCCGTCGGTCGGTGACGAGGATCAGCATACGCCGTCTCTTACTGCTCGGGAGCGACGAAGCTTGCCGTAACGATCAAGGGGGGATCGAGCGGACGGTCACCCGCTCCAACGGGGACGGCAACGAGTGCGTCGATCACGTCCATGCCGTAGACCACCTCACCGAAGGAGGCGTACTGGCCGTCCCAGTAGGGGTAGTCGCTGGCCAGAATAAAGAACTGGGAGGATGCGGAATTGTAGGAATAGCCGTTGCGCGCCATGGAGATGACGCCGCGCGTATGGCTCAGGGGATTCAACCAGCCGTTGGCGTCAAACTCGCCCTTGATGGTCTTGTCCGAGCCGCCGTAGCCCGTTCCCTCGGGGTCACCGCCCTGAATGATGCTGACGCCGCTTTTCAGAATGCGGTGGAAGATCAGGCCGTCGTAGAAGCCCTCGGAGACAAGCTCCTGGAAGTTGGCGACCGTGATGGGAGCGACCGAGGAATAGAGGCGGATCACGATGGAGCCGGTCTTCTCCTGACCGCCGGCGGTCTTGTAGCGAAGGTCCATGCGGACGTACTCGGTAATGTCCTCGCTTGCGGTATAGCCCTCGATCTTACCAAAGGAGCCATCCTCCTCACAGGAGGAAAGGAGCAGGGGGAGTGCGCTCATGCACAGAAGTGCCAGGAGCAGGGAGAGCAGACGAAGGGTAGATGCTTTTTTCATGGAATAAACCTCTCTTTGCGTTTGCATTTCTTACGTTTACAAGCATTATTCTATCAAAAAAAGAAGGAGGTGTCAAGGTTTTCTGCGAAAATGAGAAATAATTTGCCCGCTCGGCGGATAAGATAGAGAAAAACGACCTGTCCGAGGGAGAAGGGAGGTGCACGTCTTTGTCCGAGGAACGCGTGCGGCATCTGGCCAATAGTCTTCTTTGCGCTCTGCTTTTGGGGGGCGCGCTCCTGCTCGCTTTGCGCTATCTGTTTCCTTGCCTGCTCCCTTTTCTTGCGGCGTATCTGCTCTCGCGCGCCGTTTTGCCCCTGGCCCGACGGCTGAGCCGACGTTTGCACCTTTCGGAAAAGCTGCTTGCGCCGATCCTTCTGTTCTTGCTCTTTGCCGGCGTGATCCTCTTGCTTGGGCTCTCGGCAAGACGTCTCTTTATCGAGGCGGGACAGCTTCTCGAGGGCTTTTTTGCGCCCGAGGGGGAAGGGACGCTTGGCGGAATCGAGCAGCTGCTTGCTCGTATAGAGGCCTTCCTTTCGCGCTTCGGCCTTTTGGAAGGAGAGCATGGCGAGACGCTTGGGGAAATGCTTTCGGCCGCCCTGCAGAGCCTGGTATCCTCCCTGAGTGCGGCGCTTCCCGGACTTGCAGGGCGCGTGCTTTCCGCTCTTCCCGGCATTTTGCTCGTCTCGGTGATCACGGTGATCGCAGGCTTTTATTTCTGCATCGACGGAGACCGCCTGCAGGAGCGTATGCTCGCCTGCCTTCCGACAAGCTGGCAAAAGGCGCTCCCGCGGTGGAGAGCCCTAACGAAGAAGCTTTCCTGGCGCTATCTGCGCGCTTACCTGATCCTTTTGGGGATCACCTTTCTGGTGCTTTTCGTCGGCTTTTCGGTGCTTGGCGTGCGCTATGCCTTCTTGCTTGCCCTTCTGACGGCGATCGTGGATATGCTTCCCATTCTGGGGGTGGGCACGGTGCTTTTGCCCTGGGCCGCGGTCATGCTCCTGCAAAAAAAGCTTTTTCTTGGCGTTGGGCTTTTGATCCTCTATGGAGCGATGCTCGTTCTGCGGCAGATCCTTGAGCCGAGGCTGGTGGGCAAGAGCCTGGGACTCTCCCCACTCCTCACCCTGTTTGCGGGATACGCGGGCTTTCGGCTGTTCGGCGTGCTTGGTATGGTGCTGGGTCCTCCCGTGCTGATGCTGTTGCGCATGGTGATCCCCACCGTCAGGCAGATCCTAAGAGGGGACGGAGGAGCAGAATAGGAATATTTCGCTCTTTTCGGCGTTCCGCCTGACGTTCTTTTCCAAAAAGGACTTGCAAAAGGCGAAGGGCTGTGCTATAATAAGAAATATCCTTTTGGGCCTGATGGCGAAAAAGGGAAGCACGGTGGCTGCGCTTTTTGGAGAACAGGAAGGCGGCACCCATAGGCGGGTATGGCGGAATTGGCAGACGCGCAAGATTTAGGATCTTGTGTTTATTCGTGCAGGTTCGACCCCTGTTACCCGCACCAACAAAGGAGCAGATGGCCTTCGCCATCTGCTCCTTTGTTGGTGCGGGTAAGTGGTAGGGAAGAATCGCACTGCGTTTTGGGTTTCGCTTGCGAAATGCGCTCGTCAAGAGCGCAACAAAACGCCAGAGCGCCGAAATCCAGAGGAAAATCTGCAGAGACTGCGGAGGGCGCTTGTGCAGAGTTCGACCCCTGTTACCCACACCATGCAAAAAGGCCCCGAAGGGGGCCTTTTTGCATTCTTCCGTCACGGCAAGCCATGCCGTCTCCCTTCACACAAGGGGAATTTTTTCTACCTCCCAGAAGGTATTTTTGTAAAACTTCGTTAAATATATTTACAAACCGCAAAACTGTTGGGATATCGCGCTCTCGTGATGATATTCCGCTTTTTGGGTTATCCCTCTTCTAAGAGCTCGTAGATCTCGAGCAGGCGCTCCTCGACGGCGGTCTTGCGGGCGTCAAGCTCGGCGGCACGGACGTAGTCGGCCGCGGCAGAGCCGAACAGCTCCTCCTCGATCTGTCCAAGCTCTCCCTCAAGCGTCTCCGCCTCGCGGCGAAGCTTGGTCAGGAGGGTCTGCTTCTTTCGCTCGTCAGAGGCCGCCTGCTTCTTGCGCAGGTATTCTTCCTTGGCCGAGGACACGGGCGCCGTCCTTTCCTCCGCCACCCCCTCGGCAGGAGAGGCCTCGGCCAAGCGCGCGTTCTTGTAGGTCTTGAATTCGGTGTAGGCGTTCCCCTCGTGATCCACGCGATAGTCAAGCAGATCCCCCGGGAAGGGATGCCCCGGCTTGATCTCCAGGATGCGCGTGGCAAGACGCTCGATGAGG
>JAFNVK010000197.1 GCA_017379815.1 Clostridia bacterium | reverse complement strand
GCTTTGACGGCGTTGACTTCGGCTTCCCCGGCTGGAACCGTCGCGAGAAGATCCTCGCCGAGGATTTTGAATCCACCATACTGCAGACCTACCGTCGGATCGCCGACGCAGGCCTTGAAGTCTCCCAGGTGCATCTGACCTATTATCCCGGTCACCTTCCCCCCTTGGGAAACGGTACCTATGCGGATTTTGAGGACTATATGCTCCCCATTCTGCTCAAGGAGATCGCGCTCACGGCCAAGATGAATTGCCATCTGGCGGCGATCCACCTCTACTTTGAGGAGTCACTTGAAAAGAGCCGCGAGGGCAACCTGCAGCTGATCCAAAAGCTGCTCCCCACCCTCGAGGAGCATGGCGTGATCCTCGCCATCGAGAACATCTTCGGCCTGGGCTTTGGCGACGTGCATCTCTCCACGGCCGAGGATCTGCTCTTCTACGTGGACCATTTCAAGAGCGACTGCGTCGGCGCTTGCCTGGACACGGGACACGCCGTTACGCGCAAGCAAAATCCCGTTGAGGCCGTCCTCAAGCTGGGCAGTGCACTCAAGGCACTGCACGTGCATTCCAACATGCCCGGCCATGATCTGCATCTGCCGCCCTGCATGATCCGCAACGTGGATTGGCAAAGGTTTTACGCCGCCCTGCTCGAGGTCGACTATCGCGGAGCATTCAACATGGAGATCTCACCCCCCGCAAACATCAGTCCGAAAGCCGCCCTGGGCTTTTTCACTCTGGTCCACGGAATCGCCGAGAGCCTGATGCTCTCCGAAACGAAGAGCTGATCCAAACGCGATCCCCGTCTCCCCTTCCCCATCATTACCTTACCAAAGGAGATATCTTATGCGCAAAACGAAAATCGTCTGCACCCTCGGCCCGGCCAGCGAGACCCGTGAGGTCATCCGCGATCTCTGCCGAGCCGGAATGAACGTGGCCAGACTCAATTTCTCGCACAATACGCACGCCGATCACCAAAGGCGCATCGACCTGGTCAAGGAGGTGCGCGAGGAGCTCGGCCTCCCCATCGCCATTATGCTGGACACCAAAGGCCCCGAATACCGCATCAAGACCTTTGAGGGCGGCAGGATCCACCTCTCGGACGGCGACCGCTTCACCTTTACCACCGCCGAGGTGCTTGGCAACCGCGAGCGCGTTTCGGTCAGCTATGCAAAGCTCCCCGAGGAGCTTTCGGTGGGCGACACCATCCTGCTCAACAACGGGCTGCTCACCTTCCTTGTGGACAGGATCGAGGGGACGGACATCGAGTGCCGCGTCATCTGCGGCGGCGAGCTTTCGGACCGCAAGAGCATGAGCTTCCCCGGCAAGGTGATGAAGCAGCCCTACCTCTCCGAGCAGGACAAGAAGGACATCCTCTTCGGCGTGCAGAACGGCATCGACTATATTGCCTGCTCCTTCGTTTCCTGCAAGCAGGATCTGCTCGACGTTCGCGACTACATGCGCGAGATCAACGCCGAGGACATCGAGCTGATCGCCAAGATCGAGAACCAGTCCGGTGTTGACAACATCGACGAGATCTGCCAATACTGCGACGGCATCATGGTCGCCCGCGGCGACATGGGCGTGGAGATCCCCTTTGAGCATCTGCCCGCCATTCAGAAAAAGCTCATCACCAAATGCCGTATGCTCGGCAAGCGCGTGATCACCGCAACCGAAATGCTGGAGTCCATGATCAACAACTCCCGCCCGACCAGAGCCGAGATCTCGGATATCGCCAACGCCGTTTACGACGGCACCAGCGCCATCATGCTCTCGGGTGAGACCGCCGCCGGCAAATACCCCGTGCAATCGGTCAAGACCATGGCCAAGATCGCTGAGACCACCGAGGGCAACATCGACTACAAGCAGCGCTTCTACGATTCCGCCTTCCAGATCCGCAACATGACCGACGCCGTGTCGCACTCGACCTGCGGCATGGCCATCGACATCAACGCCAAGGCCATCGTAGCCTGCTCCCTCTCGGGAATGACCGCCAGAATGGTCTCGCGCTTCCGCGCCCCCGTTTCGATCATCGGTCTGACCACCAACGAAAACACCTGGCGCCGCCTCGCCCTCTCCTGGGGCGTTACCCCCGCCATGTGCGAGAAGTTCACCTCCACCGACGTCCTCTTTTACACCGCCAAGAAGATCGCCTGCAGCGAGTTGGGCCTGGCAAAAAAGGATCGCATCGTCATCACGGGCGGTGACACCACGGGTCACTCGGGCAACACCAATCTGATCAAGATCGACGAGATCTGAGCCTCCCCGAAAAAGCAAAAAATCCCCCGTTCGTCGGCTTACCGACGAACGGGGTTTTCCTCTTTCTTTTTTCATCCAAGCAAAAAGTCAAAGACCAGCATCAGCGCAAAGCCTGCAAGGAGCGAATAGGTGGCTCCCGTTTCGCTGCCGTGCGCGTGCGTCTCGGGGATCATCTCGTCGCTGATGACGTAAAGCATCGTTCCTCCGGCAAAGGCGAGCGCAAAGGGCAAAATGACCGTGGAAAGGCTGACGGCAAAATAACCGATCAGCGTGCCGATGACCTCCACCACGCCCGTGCCGAACGCGATCAGGAAGGTCTTGCGGCGGCTGATGCCCACCGCAACCATGGGTGCGATGATCACCATTCCCTCGGGAATGTTCTGCAGGGCGATGCCGCCCGCCACCGTGAGTGCCTGACCTACGTCTCCGCTGCCAAAGCTGACGCCTGCCGCAATTCCCTCGGGCAGGTTGTGGATCGCGATCGCGATCACAAAGAGCAGCGTTTTGCTCAGGCGATCTGCCCCCTCGGGATGCCCCTCGAGGTCAACACCCGTAAGCTTGTGCAGGTGGGGGACCAGACGGTCCACCAGATTGAGACAGAGTGCACCGCAAAAGATGCCCGCAACCGTAACCAAAAGCGGCGTCCAGCCGTCGCCGTGCTCAAGCGAGGGCAGGATCAGACCGATCACCGCCGCCGCCAGCATCACGCCCGCGGCAAAGGAAAGGATCACGTCGTGCAGACGGTGCGACGGCTTCTTGAACAAAAAGCCGATCAGTGCACCGATCACGGTTGCTCCTCCCACGCCAAGCGCAGTCAACCATACCATTTCCATGCCGCATTTCCCCTTTCCTTGACACTATTCCTCATTCTATGCCAACGTATGCATCAGCGTTCCCGGAAAAGAAGCAAGACGCTTGCCATTACTTCTTTGCCGCAACCGCGCCGAGCTGCGTCGGGCCCTTGTCGGCACGACCCGTGTAGCGAACGTCCTCGGGGCGCGGATAGTATTTAGGCAGACGGAGGTCACGTTGATACAGGCGAATGTGGTCGCCGCGCGGCAAAAGATCCACCACGTCAGCACCTCTCCAGAATACGGTATACTCGTTCGCGCCAACGGTCTCCTTCTTCTCCACCGTTTCGATCGGGAAGACGAGGGTCAGCACGTCCCCTGCCGCAAGTCCTTCGGCGTAAAGCACGCCGTTCTCGCAGACGGCAGTCGCCTTTTCGCCGTTGCAAAGAAGCGTTACGTCCTCGCCCATCCAGGGGTAGAGGCGGAAGCCTGCGCGAGAGGTAGGCTTCTTCAGCTCCAGCGTGATCTCTCCCTCATCGGGCATTCTGTGCGCCAAGCGGTAGGTGTCGGTCTCCTTGGCCGTATGCACGTTGACGGTAAGCACGCCGTCCTGCTCGGTGACGACGTTCTTCCAGATGATACCGAGGGCGATGGGACCCGTGCCCACGCAGCAGCCGGCGATCGAGCGGAAGCGCTCGAGCGAGATCGAGTTCGGCTCAGAACCGCCCGTATAGCCGCCGATCAGGCGCTTGTCCAGATCGCGGTAGGTCTTTCCCTCGCCGTCGGGGAGGGTGTTGTCGCAAACGACGTAGCCGGTATACTTGATCTGGTTCTCGGAGAGCTGGTTGCGCGCATAGCGGTTCAGATCATCCCAATAGGAATCGTAGCCGCAGGCGATCAGCTCCTCACAGCAAAGGATCATATCCTTGATGCAGCAGGTCTCGCAATGCTCCTGCTCCATGGGCTTCCATTGTGCGTACTCAGGCACCCAGCCAAAGTCGGTGGAAAGCGAGCGCGTGTAGTCGTAGATGCTCTTGCCCGCCTTGATATAGGACTCGGTCTCGGTCACGCGGCCAAGATAGAGGAGGCCGGCGGCGATCCACGCCGTGGAATGCACGTGGCCGAAATACTCGAACTTATAGTTAAAATAATGCGCCGTGGTAAGAAGATTCTTGGCAAGTCCCTTCGCCAGATCCAGGGCGACCTCGTCGCCCGCAAGGACGTAGCGATCGACCAGCGCGTGCAGGACCACGCCGTTGCGGATAGGCTGGTCGCCGCGCCCCGTAAAGCGCGAAAGGTCAAAGCCGCCCTCCTGCAGATAGACATCATTCGGAAACTCATACTGCGGGCCGTCAACGAGAGTATCGCCCGACCAGAAGGTGCGCACCTTTCTTTCGATCACGAGCGAGCGCATTCCGCGAACCAGCTCCGAGGCACGCTTTTCGGCCTCGGCATCCTGCGGATCGCGGCGGATCATGCGGTTGAGGGCGGGCAGAATATAGCCCATCTCATGGAAGGAGGAATGCATGGTATGCGTCCAAGGGTATTTTTCATGAAAGCGCAGACCGTGCTCACCCCAGGAGGAAAGGACGCGGCGGCGGAAGCCGTCGGCAAGAGCGGGGATCTCGCCCGTCTCCTCGCCCAGAATATCGCGCAGGCTGTCCACCGCCTCGTACCAGGAGCCAACCAGCTCGGCATCGTCCACGCGGCAATGCTCGGCCTCGGCAGGCTTTTTGTGAGGGGAGACCAGCCAGAAGGGGAGATAATCGTAGGCTCTGTCGGTCATGCCGTCGATGTAATTGAGGACGCGCTCGGCATCCTGCTTCAGATCGTACTGTTCGTATCGCATAGGGCTCTCCTTTTTTTGGCGCGCTCGCGCAAGAATTTCAACGTCCTTATTATAACACGCTTTCCCTGCCTTTGCAAGCACTTTCGCGTTTTTTAAGCGAAAAGAGGAAAAGAAAAAGCACGTCACCGAGAAGGTGACGTGCTTACGGTATCCTTTGCTCATAAAAGCGGAAGGCGACCTTCCCTCGCGTTACCGACGCGACGCCCCGTTGTCCTCGTAGTCGTACGGACGTGCGCAGATATCGCGCTTGCCGCAATAGGGGCATTTGAGATAGGCCCGGCTCTCACCCAAGCCTTTGGCGAGGCCACGCCGCGAGGCATAAAAATGCTCGCCGCAATTCGGGCAGGCAAAGGGCTTGGAGAAGAATTCCTTTTTCCTTTTCCGCCTCTGACAGAGGAGATAGGTGCGCCAGCCCACCAGAGGCAGCAGCAAAACGGCGGCGATAAGACCAAGAATCAAATATTCAGTAAATGGCATATGTGTGTCCTCCTTTTCTTATTCCCGATATTCATACAGCTTTTGCGAATAATGCAATACGACCGTCGGCTTTTTCTTGTTATACAGAACCAAATAGAAGGCGTCGCCCGGCGAGGCAAGCTGAAACGCCACGCCACCGGACACCAAACGTCCGTAGCGGGAAAAATACAAAACGTCCTCCGTGTGCTTATGTCTTAATTCTTCCGCTTTATGCCGCACCTCGTCAACGTCAACGAACCAATCCCCTGCTTTGAGCAAACGCGCATCTCGGATCGCCCTAACCAAAGAAAACAAACAGATCAATATCGGAAGCAAAAGCACAAAGCAGCCAAGGAAGCATCCAATGCCAAACAGCACCGTCTTTTGCTCGGCAGAAAAGAAGGTGTATAGCGGCAGGATCGAAAGCGGTACAAAAACGACCGCCATGGCGACAGTCAGCACAAGGGAGTAACGCATATCGGCCTTATTCAAACGCGCCAGCTCTTTTTTCAGCGTTTCCCCGGTAAGAATGTTTTTGGTTTCCTTGTCGGGCATCTCCTCACCGCCTTTCTAGGATTAGTATAGCATAAAATAGGGAAGATTGCAAGGCTTTCGCGCCAAATCACGCCGAAGGTATGTATAGAATCCGCAACTTATTGCGGTATGGTTTGGCGTCGAAACAGATGACATTATTTCTTTGCCCAATCAGATGGATGCTCTCCCATCACAAAATGGAGTTCTCCACCTGCGGCGAGCTGCTCGTGAGTCAATTTGCAGGTGTCGAGTGCCTTGCCCTGCCACGTTGCAGATTGAACGTAGATGTTGTTTTCTCCCACGTTTTCGCCCGTGATGCGAAGCTCTCTTCCGTTGCCTAAATGAAAGATGACCTCCTTAACCCTCGTACCATGCAGGTAGTAGTTCTCCGTTGTTGCATACGGAAAGAAGCCACACATCAAAAACACATAATATGATGACATTCCGCCGTTGTCCTCGTCACCGGGATAATCGTTCTGTTTTGAAAATCGCTTGATAACTCCGTCGATCACCCGTGCCGCCAAGTCAGGACGTCTGATCTCATCCGTGCAAAACAGCCACGGAATATGGAAGGAGGGCTCGTTTGTGAAATTGAGATATCCCTCTTTCCCATTGTCGTCGTTATAATAATTTACACTGTGCTCACACGCCCAAAGAAGACGCTTGGCAAAGGTTTCCGCTCCACCCATCGCTTTGATTAAACGCCCTAAATCGTTGTAATTGACGTAAGACGCATCCCAACCGGTCATTTCATAGAAATGCGAGTTGTAGCCGCCGTG
>JAFNVK010000196.1 GCA_017379815.1 Clostridia bacterium | reverse complement strand
CAGGAGTTGACGTTCTTTGCGACGGCGGAAGCACTAACGGTATGAAGGAATTCAAAAAATCCAAGAAGAAATAATTCCCAATATAATAGCAAGATGGTAAAAAATATTGGACACATCACTAAGGAAAACCCTTAAAATGATGTGTCCAACTTTTTTATTTGTGATTTTGTAGGGGCGTTCATTGAACGCCCGCGGGCGAACACGGTTCGCCCCTACGGAACGCTCAAAAAGCCTTACGCGGCAAGGATTACTTCAGCGCCTCTTCGACTGCAACTGCAACCGCAACGGTCATACCAACCATGGGGTTGTTTCCGGCTCCGATCAGACCCATCATTTCGACATGGGCGGGGACGGAGGAGGAGCCTGCGAACTGTGCGTCGCCGTGCATTCTGCCCATCGTGTCGGTCATGCCGTAGGAAGCAGGTCCTGCGGCCATGTTGTCGGGATGGAGCGTACGGCCCGTTCCACCGCCGGAAGCAACGGAGAAGTAGTTTACGCCGTTCTCCTGGCACCACTTCTTGTAGGTGCCGGCAACGGGATGCTGGAATCTGGTGGGGTTGGTGGAGTTACCGGTGATGGAAACGCCAACGTTCTCCAGCTTCATGATGGCAACGCCCTCGGGAACGTTGTCGGAGCCATAGCAGTTGACCTTTGCGCGAGGACCGTCGGAGAATGCCTTCTTGCTGATGACGGTGACCTGCTCGGTGTAGGGATCAAAGGAGGTCTGCACGTAGGTGAAGCCGTTGATGCGGGAAATGATGTAAGCCGCGTCCTTGCCAAGACCATTGAGGATAACGCGCAGGGGCTTTACGCGGACCTTGTTTGCGTTCAGCGCGATCTTGATCGCACCCTCAGCAGCAGCGAAGGACTCGTGTCCTGCCAGGAAGCAGAAGCACTCGGTCTCCTCGGAGAGCAGCATCTTGCCCAGGTTTCCGTGTCCAAGACCAACCTGGCGGTTCTCGGCAACCGATCCGGGGATGCAGAAGCTCTGCAGACCGATACCGATGTTTGCAGCGGCGGTAGCGGCGCTCTTGTCGCCGGTTCTCTCAGCCTCCTTGAGTGCGATGGCTGCGCCTACGGTGTAGGCCCACTTTGCATTCTCAAAGCAGATGGGCTGGGTCTCCTCAACGATCTTGTAGGGGTTGATGCCTGCCTTCTCGCAGATCTCGCGGCACTCGTCGATGGAGTTGATGCCGTATTTGTTCAGTGCGGCGAGGATCTTCGCCTCGCGTCTCTCGTAACCTTCAAATTTTGCCATGATACATTCCCTCCTTTAATTACTCTTTACGGGGGTCAATGTACTTTGCAGCATCATTGAATCTACCGTAGGTTCCCTTGGCCTTCTCGTACGCCTCGTTCGGCTCCATGCCCTTCTTGATGAAGTCGGTCATCTTGCCCAGAGAAACGAACTCGTAGCCGATCACTTCGTTGTTCTCGTCCAGAGCCATGCGCGTGCAGTAGCCCTCGGTCATCTCGAGGTAGCGAACGCCCTTGGCCTTGGTGCCGTACATCGTGCCGACCATAGATCTCTCGCCCTTGCCGAGGTCCTCCATGCCGGCGCCGATCACGAGACCGCCCTCGGAGAAGGCAGACTGGCTGCGGCCGTAAACGATCTGCAGGAAGAGCTCGCGCATTGCGGTGTTGATGGCATCGCAAACGAGGTCGGTGTTGAGTGCCTCAAGCAGGGTCTTGCCGGGCAGGATCTCTGCGGCCATAGCGGCAGAGTGGGTCATGCCGGAGCATCCGATGGTCTCAACGAGGGCCTCCTCGATGATGCCGTTCTTCACGTTCAGCGAGAGCTTGCAGGCGCCCTGCTGAGGTGCGCACCAGCCCACACCGTGGGTGTATGCGGAAATGTCGGTGATCTGCTTTGCCTGGATCCACTTGCCCTCCTCGGGAATGGGAGCCGGGCCGTGGTCGCAGCCCTTTTTCACAACGCACTGGTTCTGAACCTCAGTGCTCATTGCGTAAGGGCAGTTGCTTACGTTGCTCATGATTGTATCTCCTTTGTATAATGTTTTGACAATTTTACTGCAAGGTGTCCTTTAACAGGGGCAGGATCGCCTTGGCATACTGCTCGCCGATAAAGGCGGAGCCGTTTTCGTTGGGGTGAACGCCGTCTGCGGAATAGTAGCAGGGCTCGGGCTGGGTCTTCATTGCCTCGTTGAAAAGCTCGTCGAGCGGGATATAGAGATCGGCATACTCGTCGGCCAAGCGCTTGACGATGGGCAGGAGCTCATTCAAGCCGGGACGGAGATGCAGATTCTTTTCGCAATCGAGCAGGAAGGGCTGAAGCATGACGATCCTGGCGCTTGTCTGCGTCCTGATCCGCTTAAGGATCGCGCGGTAGTTGGCCTCGGTCTGCTCCGGGGTGGTCTCGATGCGCGAGGCGCCGAAGCGATGCCAGACGTCGTTGATGCCGATGAGGATCGAGATGACGTCGGGCGCAAGCTCGATCGCATCGGGATACAGGCGGTCAAAGAGCTGATCCGTGCGGTTTCCGCTGATGCCGAGGTTGATCATCTCGATCTCGGCGTCGGGAAGGGCCTCTCGGATCCCACGGGCGGCAAAGTGGGGATACCCCTTGCCCATGTCGTGGAAATTCCGTTTGTCGCGTCCCGCATCGGTGACGCTGTCACCCTGAAAAAGAAGTCTGATCATCAGAGGATCTCCTTTCGGATAGGGAAAAGGAAAAATTACTTTACGATCTCGCCGTAGATCTCGCCGAATGCGCCGGCAGCGTTGCACTCGTCGGTGTCGATATGCATAGCCAGAGCGTAGGTAGGATGTACGCGGCAGACCACGTCGTCGAAGATGAGTGCGCGGTCGGTGTCAAGCTTGACCTTAACGACCTGCTTATCCTCTACGCCAAAGACCTCGGCATCAGCGGGGGTCATGTGGATGTGTCTCTTGGCGATGATGGTACCCTCGGCGATCTCGATCTCGCCTGCGGGGCCGACCAGCTTCAGTCCGGGGGTGCCGGCAACGTCGCCGCTCTCGCGAACGGGAACGCTCTTCAGGCCGAGAACGCGTGCATCAGAGTAGGAGAGCTCAACCTGGTTTGCCTTTCTCGTAGGACCGAGAACGCTGACGGCAAGGGTCTTGCCGTTGGGGCCGACCAGCGTGATCTTCTCGTTTGCGGTAGCAAACTGACCGGGCTGGCTCAGCATCTTCTTTACGGTCAGCTCAGCACCCTGTCCGTAGAGGGCCTCAACGGCCTCGTTGGTCAGGTGAATGTGTCTGGCAGACGTTTCGACTAAAATCTTGTTTTCCATGAGTAAAAACCTTTCCTTCGTTCAATAATTTCCGGGTTTTGTTTCGCGGGGAGCCATAAATCCCCATTCTTAATCATTATAACACATCTTTTTCAAAATGTAAAGACACTTTTTTCATAATTCTACGCACATAACGACGCTTTTCCTTGTTCATAATACTAAGGAAACAAGGATTTTTTTCGGAAGGAGAGGAGGGCTTTTCCACATGGAGGATAAGCGGGAAGGATGGGAGAGAGCGCAGGATCGGGGCGAGCGGATCGCGTGCATTCCCATCATCGGGCAGATCGAGGGGCATTATCTCCTGCCCGAGGGGCAAAAGGCGACCAAATACGAGCAGATCATTCCGCTTCTCGTTTCCATCGAGCAGGACGAGGAGGTGGACGGCGTTCTGTTGATCCTCAACACCATGGGAGGAGACGTGGAGGCGGGGCTGGCCTTGGCCGAGATGATCGCCTCCATGCGCAAGCCGACCGTCTCCCTGGTGCTTGGGGGAGGGCACTCCATCGGCGTGCCGCTCGCCACGGCGGCGCGCCGCTCGCTCATCGTGCCAAGTGCCACCATGACGGTGCATCCCGTTCGCATCAGCGGAATGGTGGTAGGGGTGCCGCAATCCTTCCGCTATATGCAGGAGATGCAGAAGCGGATCGTGCAATTCATCTGCAGTCACTCTCGGGCGCGCCCCGAGAAGGTGCAGGAGCTGATGATGCGGCCGGATCAGCTGGCTACCGATTGCGGCTCGATCCTGGAGGGCAGGGAGGCTGTGGCCTGCGGCATTATCGACGAGGTCGGCGGGCTTTCGCGGGCACTCGAGATCCTGCGAAAAAGCGGACGCGGAGGGCTTGATGGACGAAAAAACAAGAATAAGAATTGTTCTTATTCAAAAAACAGAAGGATTTCCGAGGGATTCAGAAGGGATTTTGACGGAAAAGATGAAAAAAGCTATTGAATATTATAGAATACTATGCTATAATATCCTCGTGTGCTTTCCCGAGGCCGAGCGGCACTCAATATCAAGGGGAAGGCAAAACCGTGTATGGAGGCCGGCGTCCGCTGCCGGCAGAGCCGAGGTCGCAGATCCGTCTTGCGGCCGCGTGCCCTGCTGTGCAGGCGTGCTTACGCGGCAGGCTCCGCACGGTAAGGAGGAGCTTTTGAAGAACACCATGAAACTGCGTTCGGGCGCAACCATCCCGCAGATCACCCCTGCCGAGGCAGAACGAAAGAGCTATCTGACGCGCGGCATCCTCAATCGGATGCACCTTATGCCCGCAGGCGACCCCATCGCCTACGACGAGAATGCCGACGGAAGCATTACATATTTCTTTGATCCCGGCCGCGTGGTCGAGGCACCGCCCGAGCTTTGGTACGCCCCCACACAGACGACGGGCGAGACCATGACGCTGGAGAACGGACGCCAGATCGCCCGGATGAGCACCAAGAGAGCCGCCGCCTGCGGCTACTACACCAAGGAGCGTCTCTCCCAGATGAATTACGACGTCATCGAGGAGCCCGTTGCCTATACGCTCCGCAACGACAAGACCACGATCTATTTCTACGACAAGAAGACCGCCGTCCGCCGTCCCTTGATGTGCGTGGCGTGCGGAAAGGACGTTCGCTATCGCCGCAAGCTCTGTAGGTCTTGCTTTGAGGCCGATCTTGCCATCCGCCGTGCGGAGGGGGATGCGCACCGTGCAGAGGCCTATCACATGAAGCGCGAGCGCGTGCTTTTCTTTGACCTGGAGCTGACCGGCGTATACAACCACGACGAGATCCTCTCGGTCTCCATCGTGGACGGCACGGGACGCATCATTATGGACACGCTCGTCAAGCCCGTGCACAAGAAGAAATGGAAGCGCACCGAGAAGATCCACGGCATTACGCCCGAGATGGTGCAGGACGCGCCTCATCTTTCCGACCTGATCCCGCGCATCAAGGAGATCTTTGAGGGCGCGGACATTCTGATCGCCTACGGCATCTCCACCGATTACAGCCACATCAAGGAGATCTACGATACCGAGGAGGAGCGCGAGGCGCTCCACAAAAAGGCACGCTGTGCCGCAAACGAGTTCGTCCGCTTCCAGTCCGAGCATTATCCCGACCTGGTCCATGCATCCCTGAGCGATGCGATGGAGCGCCTGGAGATCGCTTGGGACGGCGTGGCGCATACCTCCATCGCCGACACCATCGGCTGCGCAAAGGTCTGGGAAAAGCTTTTCCCCAACTACTACGAGGATTGAGAGGTAGACCCTATGGATCGCTTTTTTGGATTGGATAAGGTAACGGCGCACGATGAGAACGCCGCCCTTCTGACTACGGTGCACGACCCCGTGGAGCTGGGGCTTGTGCAGAGCATTCTGGAGGGGGAGGGGATCCCCTGCGCCTTCCGTGAGCGCGGAAGCGGAAGCACGGTCAAGGTGATCGCGGGATATTCGATGGTGGGCACCGACGTGTTCGTTCCCAAGGCAAGGCTCAAGGAGGCCGTAGAGCTTCTGGACGCCTATCGCAACGGCGAGATCGTGGAGGATGAGGACGTCATCTCCGCGGATGAGGTGTGAGATGAAGGAGATCCTGCTTTGTAAGTACGGCGAGATCGTCTTAAAGGGCGCAAACCGCCGCTATTTTGAGGACACGCTTTGCAAAACGCTTCGTTTCAGAGCAAAGCATTTCGGTAATTTTGAGATCACGCGCTCCCAGAGCACGCTGGTCATTACCCCACAGGACGAGTATGCCGACATCGACGGCATGTTTGAAACGGCGTCCAAGGTGTTCGGCATCGTGGGCATCAGCCGCTGTGCCGTTTGCGAAAAGGACATGGACGCCATCCGCAAAACGGCTCTGGAGTATCTTCCCGCGTTCCTGCGCGGAAAAGCCACCTTCAAGGTGGAGGCCAAGCGCTCGGACAAGCGCTTTCCCCTCAACTCCATGGATATTGCGCGCGAGGTAGGCGGATATCTGCTTTCCGCCATTCCCACGCTTCGCGTGGACGTGCATCATCCCGAGATCATCGTGCACGTGGAGATCCGCGAATATGGCGCGTATATTCACGCAGGCCAGTTCAAGGGTGCGGGCGGAATGCCCGTGGGCACCAACGGCAAGGCCATGCTTCTGCTTTCGGGCGGCATTGATTCCCCCGTGGCGGGCTATATGATCGCCAAGCGCGGCGTTCAGCTGGAGGGCGTTCACTTTGAATCCTTCCCCTATACCAGCGAGCGCGCAAGAGAGAAGGTCTTTACGCTGGCGCGAGAGGTTGCACAGTATGCGGGCAGCTTTGATCTGCACGTCGTCTCGCTGACGCACATTCAGGAGGAGCTGGTCAAGAACTGCGAGGAGGATTACTTCACGCTCCTGCTCCGCCGTTACATGATGGCGATCGCCGACCGTCTGGCGCACAAGCGTGGATGCGGAGGCCTGATCACGGGCGAGAGCCTGGGGCAGGTGGCCTCGCAGACCATGCAGGCCATCGGGGTGACCGATCCCATGACCTCGCTCCCCGTGTTCCGTCCCTGTATTGGCCTTGATAAGGAGGAGATCGTGCAGATCGCGCGTAAGATCGGCACGTTTGAGACCTCCATTCAGCCCTTCGAGGATTGCTGCACCGTCTTTACGCCCAAGCATCCGCGCACGCGCCCCGAGCTTTCGAAGGTGATCGAGCAGCAGGAGCGCCTGAACTTTGAGGCGCTCGTGCAGGAGGCGATCGACGGCGCTTATATTGAGCGCATCCGCACCGAATTTTGATGACGTCGGAGGTTTTTAAGAAATGGAACAGAAATACTATCACATGACCATTGCGGGCTGCGAGCGCGATCTGCCGCTTTGCCCCCTGACGGACGAGCTGATGATCGCAGGATTTGTGATCTTCGGCGACCCCGAGATTACCACCGCCTGCGCCAAGGAGCTGCTTGCACGCGCACCGGAGTACGATTACATCCTGACCGCAGAGGCAAAGGGCATTCCGCTGGCGCACGAGATGGCGCGCCTTGCGGGCAATCAGCGCTACATTCTCGCGAGAAAAGCCCCCAAGCTCTATATGACGGGCGTTACCGAGGTGACGGTCAGATCCATCACGACGGCCAAGGAGCAAAAGCTGTATCTCGACACGGCGGACGCCGAGCGGATGCGCGGAAAGCGTATTCTGATCGTGGACGACGTCGTTTCTCTTGGCGATTCGCTTCACGCGCTGGAGCAGCTGGTGCTTCACGCGGGCGGCGAGATCTGCGGCAGAATGACCATTCTTGCCGAGGGGAAGGCGAAGGATCGCGACGATCTGATCTACCTTGAGCCCCTGCCGCTCTTTGACAAGAACGGCAACGCACTTTGAACGTAAGGAAAGGAGCTACATACCATGGCTGAATTTTTGAATCAAAACGACAGACGTACCCACTATTGCGGT
>JAFNVK010000195.1 GCA_017379815.1 Clostridia bacterium | reverse complement strand
GAGCGGTCGGGCAAGCCTTGCGGATAGACCCGTTATCCGTCCGCGCGGAGCGCATATTTTCAAAAGAACACTCTACCGTGAGTGGATTTCTCCCCACTAAACCAACAGTAGGTGTACTTTTTTCGCCGGAAACGGTATACTGTATTCGAAAGGAGGCAGCGTATGGATCAGATTAAGATCGGAAAATTTATTGCCGAATGCAGAAAACAAAAGGAGCTTACGCAAGCACAGCTAGCAGAGAAGCTGGGAATCACGGATAAGGCCGTTTCCAAATGGGAGAGAGGACTTTCACTCCCGGATTCCTCCATCATGCTGGAGCTTTGCGCGCTTCTGGGAATTGCCGTCAACGAATTATTAAATGGGGAGAAAATCAGTATGGAAAACCAAAATCAGAAAAACGAAGAGCTTTTGCTCGAGATGTCAAAGGAACTGGAAAGGAAGAATAAGACGATCTGGAATACCATGTGGGTGATCATGGGCGTCTGCATGCTCGGCCTTTTTGCAGGTCTCTTTGCCGTGGCACTCTTTATGCCCGAGGGGCCGTGGCAGCTTGTGGCGATCCTCGGCCTTTGCGTTCTGTTCCTGATCCCGTGCTTCTATGCCTTAAAGCTTGAGGTCAGCGTGGGCGCATACAAATGCAAGAATTGCGGCCACGAGATCGTTCCCACCTATCGGGAAGCCCTTTGGGCCATGCACAGTGGAACCACGCGCCACCTCAAATGCCCCGCGTGCGGAAAGCGCACCTGGTGCAAAAAGGTGATCAAGAAGTAAATCCTTTGCTTTGGCAGAGTGTACCAAGGAGCCGACCGCACGGTCGGCTCCTTAACTTTTTTGCATGGAGCAGAAAAAACGCAGAACGGCTTGCAATATCCATCAAAATATGATACAATGCTATCAGGAATTCATCCGAATTGAGTGGAGAGGGAAGAGCATGAAAAAGGTGATCGTCCTTGGTTGTCCCGGCAGTGGGAAGACAACCTTTGCCGAAAAGCTGCATCGGATAACGCATCTGCCGCTATATCATCTGGACGCAATCTGGCACAAGCCGGACAAGAGTCATATTTCCCGCGAGGACTTTGACGCGCGCATGGCGGATATTTTCACCACGTCCGAATGGATCATAGACGGCAACTACAATCGAACCATCGAGCTGCGTCTCCAACAGTGCGACACCGTGTTCCTGTTTGATCTGCCGACGCATCTTTGCATTCAAGGAGCGACCGAGCGACTGGGAAGAGGCCGCTACGATCTTCCCTGGATCGAAAAGGAATTGACGGCAGAGCTGAAAAGCGCTATCGAGGAATTTCCGCGCAGCAGTCTGCCTCGGATATACGAATTGCTGGAGCGGTATAAAGAGGGAAGACGCGTTACCGTCTTTCGGTCAAGAGAGGCCGCGGACGACTATCTGCAAGCGTTAGATCCTCATTTTTCAGCGGATTCATCTGCCGATTTGGCGGGGCGATAAGGAGACGGGGCTGACCCTTTGGGTCAGCCTTTACGATTTGCACAGGAATCTATGACGAAAGGGATTGCATTATTCACAAAGCTGTGGTATAATGAATAGGTACGCAACCGGCTATTCGCGCGGTCGAACGTCGCAAAAAGAATGCTTATGATTGGAGATGGATTGATGAAGATTGTCATCATCGGCCTTGGTACGATCGGCAAGACCATACTGAAAAGTCTTTCCGGTAAAGGCCATAACATGATCATTATCGACGAGGATAAGAATAAGGTCGAGGGCCTGATCGAGCGATATGACGTTTCGGGTGTTGTCGGCAACGGTGCCTGCCTGGATATTCAAAAAGAAGCAGGTGCTAAGGGGGCTGATCTGATCATCGCGCTGACCAACAGCGATGAGCTGAACGTGTTTGCTTGTCTCGTTGCGAAGAAGAACGGGGCAAAGAACACCATCGCCCGTGTCCGAAATCCCGATTACCGAAAGCAGATCATGGAGATGAAGGATGAGCTTGGCATCTCGATGATCGTCAATCCCGAGCAGGATACGGCCGCCGAGATCTTCAATCTCATCAACCTGCCCTCTATTGTGCAGGCTGAGCATTTTGCCAAGGGCAGGGTGCTTCTTGTGGAGATCGTTGCGGAGGCGGGGTGCTCGTTGATTGGAGAAACGCTGATCACTCTGGGCAAAAAGCTGAAAACAAAGGTTCTGATCTGTGCCGTACAGAGAGGACAGAGCGTGACCATTCCTACCGGTAACTTCCTGATCGAGGAGGGCGACAGGATCTATCTTACCTCGGATGCCAAGTCCTTGCGCGATTTTTTGGCAGAGGTCAATCTGGTCAAATCTCCTCTGAAAAACATTATGATCGTTGGCGGCAGCAGGATCGTCTACTATCTTGCCAACGAGCTCTCCAAAAAGAAATATAAGATCAAGCTGATCGAGAGCAACCTCGCCGTAGCGGAGGCGCTGGCAAGCGAGCTTCCCCGTGTAACCGTGATCCACGGAAACGGAACACGGCACGAGCTGCTCATCGAGGAGGGCATTGAGGCCATGGACGCCTTCGTTGCGCTGACCGATATTGACGAGGAAAACATGGTCGTTACGATGTTTGCCAACAAAATGAAGGTCAAAAAGACGATCACGCAGATCAAGGGCGACGATCTTGTCGGTATGCTTGACGAGCTTGGCATTGAAAACACCGTGTCTCCGCAAAATATCGTTGCAAACCGTATCATCAGCTACATCCGCGCTCTTGCGAACAAGAGGGGAAGTAACGTTCTTACGCTCTATCGCCTGGTCAACGATCAAGTGGAGGCCCTGGAGTTTTACGCAAAGAAGCCCGCACGCATCTATAATAAGCCCCTGAAGGAGCTGAAGCTCAAGGAAAACTGTCTGGTCGCTTGTATCATCCGAGAAAATGAGGTCATTATCCCGAACGGTAACGATTGCATCCAGCTTGGAGATAACGTCATCGTGGTAACGACGCATAAAAACTTTGATGACCTGACCGACATTCTCGAATAAGGCGGCACTTCAATATGAACTATAAAAAACTCGGAAAAATCCTCGGCAAGATCATGGTGCTGGAAGCGATCTTGATGCTCGCGCCGCTTGCCGTTGCCTTTCTCTACGAGGAAGGCGTAAAAAACGTTCTTGCCTTTGCCATTCCCATCGTTGTGCTTACGGTAGCGGGAGCGCTCCTGCAAAGGCCAAAGCCCCCAAGAGATACGCTCTACCAAAAGGAGGGCTTCGCTCTGACGGCTCTGGTTTGGGTCGTGATGACGCTTGCGGGTGCCGTTCCATTTGTGATCAACGGAGATATTCCCAACTACATCGACGCTTGGTTTGAGATCGTGTCGGGATTTACCACCACGGGGTCAAGCATTATTACCGACATCACGGCGATGTCGCATT
>JAFNVK010000194.1 GCA_017379815.1 Clostridia bacterium | reverse complement strand
TTTTGCCCCTTTGCCTGCTCTGGACCTTCTACTTTTTTGAGAAGGAAAAGCCGATCCCGATGTGTATCGCGGCCATCTGCGTGCTGGCGGTCAAGGAGGATGCGGCGATCTATCTCTTGCTCTTTGCCGCCTATATGATCCTCGGACGGAAAAAATACCTTCACGGGGGAGTGATCGCCCTGCTTTCGGCGGCCTACTTCCTTCTGGCCACGCACCTGATCAACACGGTGGGCGACGGCGTGCAGAACAACCGCTTAGACAACCTCATCGCACCGGGCGAGGAGGGGCTTGGCGGCATTCTGCAGCTGGCCTTGACCAATCCGGGATATCTTCTGACCCAGCTCTTTACCGAAAAGGACGGCGGCTGGGGCAAGATCGCGTATCTCTTGCAGATGCTTCTCCCTATGTCCTTCCTGCCGCTTCTGACGAAGAAGCCCTCGCGCTGGATATTGCTTTCGCCTCTGCTCATCAGCCTGCTTTCGCACTACGTGTATCTGTACGACGTGGGCTTTCAGTACCATTTCGGCACGGCGGCCTTCCTCTTTTACGCCGCGATCGGCAATCTGCCCGCGATCCGCATCTCTGCACGGCGCACGCTCCTGACGCTGGCGAGCGTTTTCTGCCTTTGCCTGTATCTGTCGCTCGTTCCCACAAAGCTTTCCTCCTACGCCGAGCGCTGGGAGAGGGGAAAGGAGACCTATTTGCGCATGGAGGAGATCCTTGCGGAGCTTCCCGAGGACGCCTCGCTCAACGTGTCAAGCTTTCTTTTGCCCCACGTGGCCGAGCGCGACGAGGTCTACCAGGTGCGCTACCACGGCAACAAGCCGGACGTGGATTTCGTGGTGCTTGACGTGCGCTCGGACGCCCAGACCAAGGTGGTCAACGCCTATCTGCGCGAGGGATATACCGTTTACGCCGAGCATAAGGGCTTGATCCTGATCCTCGCCCGCGGCGAATAACGCGGCCAAATAAAGAATGCACGCACCTTCAAAAAGCAGGGTGCGTGCGTCTTTTTTTCTTTTTCGCTTATTTCTCGGTCAGGATCCGAATGGCCTCGCCGCCGAGCAGAAGACCTGCCACGGCAGGGACGTAGGAGATCGAGGCGGGGGGACGCTTCACGGCGTTGTCCTCGGGGGAGGGCAGGGGGGCGTCGCCGGGGAGCGGGGAGGCAGGCTCGGGCGACCAGACCACGCGCAGATGGCGGATCCCGCGCGCCTTCAGCTCACGGCGCATCACCCGCGCCAGAGGACAGCCCTCGGTCTTGGCAAGATCGGTCACGGTAAAGCGGGAGGCGTCCAGCTTGTTGCCCGCACCCATGGCCGCGATCAGGGGAACTCCTGCGCGGTCGGCGCGCACGGCAAGCTCGATCTTGGCCGAAACGGTATCCACGGCGTCCAGAATGCAATCGTATCCGCCGAGCGGATAGAGGTCGGCGTTCTCGGGAAGGTAAAAGACCTCGTGCGCCGTTACCGCGCAGTCGGGGTTGATGTCAAGGATCCGCTCGCGCATGACCTCCACCTTGGGTCGGCCAACGGTGGAGTGCAGAGCGATGATCTGACGGTTGACGTTGGAGCGCGAGACCGCGTCGGGGTCAAAGAGGTCAATGGCACCTACTCCTGCGCGTGCCAATGCCTCGGCGGCGTATCCGCCAACGCCTCCCACACCGAAAACGGCAACGCGTGCGCGGGACAGGCGCTCCACGGCAGCATTTCCCAGCAGCATGGCCGTGCGCAGAGTTTCTTCGCTTCGATCCATAGTCATCCTCCGTTCGTTTTTTTACCAGTATAACAGATATTCGTCTTTTTTTCAAGTACGTCTTTACAAAAAAAGCATTTCGATGTATAATAGGAGCAGTTGAGAAAGCCGAGAGGAGGCTGCCGTATGCCATTTTCAACACACGGACACGCGCTTGACGAGACGCCGCTGTCCTCAAAGACGATCTTTTCGGGAAGGATCCTTGAGGTCTGCTTGGACCGCGTTACCCTGCCCGACGGACAAGAGGCCGATCGCGAATACATCCGCCACGTGGGCGGCGCGGCCGTGCTTCCCCTGACCGACGAGGGCGAGGTGATCTGCGTGGCGCAGTATCGCTATCCCTTTGCCCGCGTGACGCTTGAGATCCCGGCGGGAAAGCTGAATTTTTTGGGCGAGGATCCCGTGACTGCCGCTCTGCGCGAGCTGCGCGAGGAGACGGGAGCCACCTGTCGGGAGCTGATCCCGCTTGGCGAGATGCTGCCCTCACCCGCGATCCTGCGGGAGCGGATCTCCCTCTTTCTGGCGCGCGGTCTTTCCTTTGGGGAAACGTCGCTTGACGAGGACGAATTCCTCTCCGCCGTGCGCATTCCGCTGGAGGAGCTTTACCGCATGGTGATGGAGGGGGAGATCACGGACGGCAAGACCCAGCTGGCCTGCCTCAAGGCATTGGAGTATCTGCGTCGGGAGACCGACGGAAAGGAGCAAGCATGACGAAGCGTAAGGTAATGATCCATATTCTTACCTCCCGCCTCACCCTCGGTCGGGCGATCTTTGACGCCGAGGAGGAGGCACTGGAGGAGATGGAGGAGGGTGAGCTTCCCGAGGAGGAAGAGGAGACCCCTTCCCCCGCGGGTGAGCTTCCCGAGCCCACCGAGCTGATCATGGAGGGACGCCTGATCACGGGCAAGGACCGCGTGGAGCTGGTCTGGGAGGAGAGCGAGCTGACGGGCATGGAGGGCTCTGTCACCTCGGTCGGCTTTCAGCGGGCGGACGAGGGTCTGGTCTCCATGATGCGCACGGGACCCGTGCGCACGGCACTCACCTTTGAGGAGAAGAAGCGGCATTTCTGTATCTACCGCACGCCCTTTTCCTCCTTTGAGGTCTGCGTTTACACCCGTCGGGTGGAGAACGCGCTTCTGCGGGAGGGCAGACTGCACCTGGATTATCTCATGGAGATCCACGGCGCGCAGGCCGAGCGCTGCCGCATGACGGTCACGCTCCGCCCCGTAGCCGAGGAGAGCGACGCGGCCGAATGAGCTTTTCGAAAGGCAAAAAAGGCAAAGAAGGAAAAAAGGCCAAAAAAAGCGGAAAAGACACGCACCCATCTGCGCACGTTGGATGGGTGCGTGCGCTGCTTTTTGGCACATCGGCCAAAAAAGATGAAAAAAGATGAAAAAATATATAAAAAGGTGTAGATTTTTCGGAAAGAGTGTGGTATAATGAACACGTTACAGATTGATTTTCGACATCCTTTCCCGATCTCGGCCGACGGTTTGGCCGATCCCCCGGCGCAGATGCCGTTTTTTTACGGAAAAATGGATGTGGAAGGAAAGGAGGTATTATGATCGCCGATCTGCAAAAGGCAAGCCTGCTCAAGCGCTTGTCGGCCTATCTTCTGGATATGATCCTGCTCCTGATCGCCGTCACGGGAATGGCCCTGTTGCTTTCGTCAGCTCTCGGCTACGACGACTACAACATGTCGCTCAAGACCGTCCGTGAGAAATACGAGACGCAGTACGGCGTGTCCTTTGATGCGGATACGACCAAGCTGAGCGAGGACGAGCTTGCACGCCATGCCGAGGCCTTCGAGGCCTTTTCTGCCGACGAGGAGGTCATCTACCTCTACAATATGCAGTTTAACCTTATTCTGCTGATCCTGTCGCTCAGTCTGTTTCTGGCGCATCTGCTCCTGGAGTTCCTCCTGCCCCTGCTTTTCCGCAACGGACAGACGGTGGGCAAAAAGATCTTCGGCCTTGCGCTGATGCGTACGGACGGCGTTCGCGTTTCCCCCGTGGCCCTCTTTACCCGCACGGTGCTGGGCAAGTACACGGTGGAGACCATGGTGCCGCTCTCCATTCTGCTCCTGGTCATCGTCGGGCCGCTCGGCCTTTTTGGCACGATCGCGGTGCTGGCCATGCTGGTTCTGCAGGCCGCACTTCTTCTTGGCACAAAGGCGCACACCTGCATTCACGATCTGATGGCCGTGACGGTAGTGGTGGAGCTTTCCTCGCAGATGATCTTCGACTCCGAGGAGGCTATGCTGGAGTACCGCAAGAGGCTTCACAGCGAGCGCGTGGAGCAAACCAAATCCTGATTGGACAAAACAAAAAATATAAACATGCAACGTTAAAGCAAGAAAGGGATTTTTTCATGAAGGTTGTTTTGCAAAATCTGACAAAAATCTTTCCCAGTCGCAACAAGAAGTCCGGCGAGGAGGTCGTTGCGGTCAACGACTTTACCTTTGAGATTCCGGACGGCAAGCTGATCGGCCTGCTTGGCCCTTCGGGCTGCGGAAAGAGCACGACGCTGTACATGATCAGCGGTCTGCAGAAGCCCACGGGAGGCAAGATCTTCTTCGGCGACGACGACGTGACCGAGCTTTCCCCCGAGAACCGCGGCATTGGTCTGGTGTTCCAGAACTATGCGCTTTATCCGCACATGACGGTAAAGCAGAACATTCTCTTCCCTCTGCAGAATCTGAAGGGCGCAGACAAGCTCCCCAAGGACGTTATGCTTGAGAGAGCCTACGAGGCGGCACGCCTGGTGCAGATCGACGAGCTGATGGACCGCAAGCCCAGCGAGCTTTCGGGCGGTCAGCAGCAGAGAGTTGCCATTGCGCGCGCTCTGGTCAAGATGCCCCGCGTTCTGCTTCTGGACGAGCCTCTCTCCAACCTCGATGCAAGACTTCGTCTGCAGACCCGTGAGGAGATCCGCCGCATCCAGAAGGAGACCGGAATCACCACCATCTTCGTTACGCACGACCAGGAGGAGGCAATGTCCATCTCCGACATGATCGTGGTCATGAAGCTTGGCGTTCTCCAGCAGATCGGCAAGCCGCAGGACGTTTATGACGATCCCGCAAACCTTTTCGTTGCCAAGTTCCTCGGAACGCCTCCCATCAACGTCTTCTCCGGCGAGGTCAAGGGCGGCAAGCTCTATCTTGGCGAGCAGGCTGTTCTGGACGTTGCAGGCGTGGACGACCGCAAGGTCACCGTGGGCATTCGCCCCGAGGGCTTTGTGCCGGATGCCAACGGCCCGATGATCTGCGACCTCTCCAACGTGGAGATCATGGGACGCGACGTCAGCGTGGTGTCCAAGCACGCAGCATCGCTCAACCCCCAGATCCGCTCCATCGTGGATGCAGATTGCCGCATCTCCGTGGGCGACGCTACCGTTCGCTTTACCCTCAAGCCGCACAAGGTGTTCCTGTTTGACACCGAGACCGAAGAGCGTATCCGCTTTTGAGGTGAGCGCTTATGGTAGATAGTAAAAAATCCTGGAAGGCGTGGCTGTATCTTTCACCGGCCATCGTTCTTCTACTCATCTTTACGGCCTGGCCGATCTTCAACACCATTCGCATGTCGCTGCTCGAGGGCTATAACGCCATGTCGGCCGTGTCGGGTGTGAAGTTCAACTTCGGCTTCAAAAACTTCGTGGACGTCATCAATTACGGTGACTTCCTGACCTACCTGTGGAACACGATCCTGCTCTGCTTCCTGACCGTTCCGCTTTCGACGCTTCTTGCGCTGATCATTGCGGTCTGCCTCAATGCGATCAAGCCCTTCCAGAGATTGCTGCAGACCATCTTCTTCCTGCCCTACGTCACCAACTCCATCGCCATCGGCATGGTCTTTGCCGCAATGTTCAACATGGTGGGCAACAACTTTGGCGACCCGAACGAGCTGGTCATCACGGCGGGCATCATCAACAACGTGATCGAGTTCTTCGGCGGCGAGCGCATCAACTGGATCAACGTTGGATCGAGCTACGCGGCGAATATGTTCGTCATGACCGTTTACATCGTGTGGAACGCGCTGCCCTTCAAGATCCTGGTGCTTCTTGGCGGATTGCAGAGCGTGAACAAGCAGTACTATGAGGCCGCCAAGGTAGACGGCACCTCTCGCCTGCGCACCTTTACCCGCATCACCGTGCCGCTGCTTTCTCCCATGATCACCTACGTGGTCATCACCGGCTTTATCGGTGGATTTAAGGAGTATTCCAGCATCGTCGGTATCTTCGGCGCAAAGATGGGACCGACGGGTGACCCCGACCGACTCAACACCATGGTCGGTTACATCTACAAATCGCTCAGCCTTCAGCCCGGACGCGCGAGTGCGGCCGCACTGATCCTCTTTGCGATCATCTTTGTGGTAACCCTGCTGAATCTCTACATCAGCAAGAAGAACACGCACTATTAAAGGAGGTGGAAGCATGGCAAACAAAGCAATCACGACCATGAACGCGCGCAACATGCAGCAGGTCAGCGCAACGCAGCGCGTGGTCAAGATCGCCGTGCAGGTTCTCCTGTACGCCTTCCTGATCCTCATGGCCATCATCATCATTTTCCCCTTCTACTTCATGCTGATCTCCTCGGTCAAGGAGCTGGCCGAGTACAAGCAGACCGTGCAGACCCTCTGGCCCAACAAGATCGTTCTGTTCAACTACGTGGAGGCCTTTAACACCGCCAACCTCGGCCGTCTCTTTATGAACACGCTCTACGTTGGTCTCGTTTCCACCATTCTTTCGCTGGTGATCACCGTGCTCACGGCCTTCGCCTTTGCAAGACTGGAGTTCAAGGGCAAGAACGCACTCTTTGCCGCACTCCTTGGCACCATGATGATCCCGGGTGAGCTCTTCACCATCACCAACTACCAGACCATCAGTAACTTTATGGGACTGAAAACGCTGGGCATTCAGCTCGGCTCGCAGTGGCTGCAGGATCTGGGTAACTGGAAGAACACCTTTACGGTCCTGATCGTTCCGTTCCTGGTCAGCATCTTCTACATCTACCTGCTTCGCCAGAACTTTTTGCAGATTCCCAACGAGCTGTATCTGGCCGCCAAGGTGGATGGCACGAGTGACATCAAGTACCTGTGGAAGGTCATGATCCCCCTGGCGCTCCCCACGCTGATCTCCATCACCATTCTGAAGATGATGGGTGCGTGGAACTCCTACGTCTGGCCGAACCTGGTTGCCAACGACGAGGCGCACCGCCTGATCACCAACGGCTTGCGTAATGCCTTTACCGAGTCCACGGGTGACGTCAATATCCCCGTACAGATGGCCGCCGTTGCCATCGTTTCCGCTCCCTTGTTCCTGGTGTTCATCTTCCTTCGTAAGTATATTATGAAGGGCGTGTCGCGCAGCGGCATCAAGGGCTGATCCCAAGGTAATATCAGTCGGGTGACTGTTATTATAGGATAAAAATTTTTCAACAAAAGAAAGAGAGGAAATCCGTTATGAAGAGAAAGATCGTTTCGCTTCTGCTGGTTCTCGCTATGCTGGCAACCTCCCTCCTTCTGGCTACCTCTTGCGTGGGCAATGGCCCTGCAGGGGAGCTGAGTGAGTTTGAATTTGACACCAGCAAGCCCGTTACCATCACCTTCTACCACACCATGGGCGAGTCGCTCCGCGCCGTGCTGGATAAGCACATCGCAAAGTTCAACGAGCTCTACCCCAACATCACCATCGAGCACAAGCAGGTCGGTGGCTACGATGACGTTCGCGAGCAGATCAAGACCGAGATCACCGTTGGCGACCAGCCCAACATCGCGTACTGCTATCCGGACCACGTGGCACTCTACAACCTGGCTATGGCTGTGCAGACCCTGGACGACCTGATCGCTGCTACCAACACCGTTACCCGCGCTGACGGCACCACCGAGCAGCTCGGCCTGACGCAGGCGCAGATCGACAACTTCATCGACGGCTACTACAACGAGGGTAAGCAGTTTGGTGACGGCAAGATGTACACCCTGCCGATGTCCAAGTCCACCGAGGTCCTCTACTACAACAAGACCTTCTTTGATGCTCACCCCGAGCTCAAGGTTCCCACCACCTGGGAGGAGCTCAAGACTGTTTGCGCACAGATCAAGGCAATTGACCCTGAGTCCATCCCGCTCGGCTACGACTCCGAGTCCAACTGGTTCATCACCATGTGCGAGCAGCTCGGCACGCCCTACACCAGCGCAACCGGCGAGCACTTCCTCTTTGACAACGAGGACAACCACGCCTTCGTCAAGGAGTTCCGCGAGTGGTACAAGGCCGGCTACGTGACCACCCAGGAGATCTCGGGCGGTTACACCTCCGCACTCTTCACCAAGAACCCCGCTGAGGCCGGTAACTGCTATATGTGCATCGGCTCCTCTGCAGGTGCAAACCACCAGATCCCCAAGAATGACGACGGCACCTACAAGTTTGAGGTTGGCATCGCTTCCATTCCTCAGGCAAACAAGGAGGCTCCGAAGGTCATTTCTCAGGGTCCCTCCATCTGCATCTTCAAGAAGGCAGATTCTCAGGAGGTTCTGGCTTCCTGGCTGTTCGTTAAGTACCTGACCACCACCGTTGATTTCCAGGCTGAGTTCGGCATGACCTCCGGCTACGTTCCGGTTCTCGAGAACGTTACCGACAACGCGGTCTACGCTGAGGAGCTGGAGCACGCAAACGGCTACGAGGGCCTGCCCCTTCTGGCCACCAAGGTCTGCCTTGAGCAGGCTAACGCCTACTACACCTCTCCCGCATTCAACGGCTCCTCTGCCGCTCGCGACGAGGTTGGTAAGCTGATGCAGATCTGCCTGACCACCACCGAGGCCGATATCGACGCTGCCATCAAGAAGGCATTTGCCGATGCGGTTGCCGAGTGCAAGTATCAGGCAGGCGAATAATCGCTTTTCCAAAGAGGATCTATGAAGAACGTATTTTTCCGTAAGGGGCGGGCAACCGCCCCCCATACGGGACGCATTCTGACGCTGGCGCTTGCGCTGGTCATGCTTCTCTCCACGCTTCTTGCCTGCACTCCTGCAGGTCCCGGCGAGGAGCCGGAGCACGAGCACGTGGATTACGTTGCACAGACCAAGCTCGAGATGACCAGCTCCAGCCGCAAGGTTGAGGCCCGGGTCAAGTCCTATATCGACGGCGACACCACGCATTTTTACGTGGACGAGTCGGCAGACTTCCCCGAAGGCGTGGTCAAGGCGAGATACCTGGCCATCGACACGCCCGAGTCCACGGGACGTCTTGAGGAATGGGGCAAAAAGGCCTCCGCCTTTACCAAAGAGACACTGAAGAACGCCGCCGCGATCCTTCTGGAATCCGACGACGAAAGCTGGAATAAGGATAACAACGGCAGACACCTTCTCTGGATCTGGTATAAGCCCACGGCGGACGCCGAGTGGCGAAACCTCAACATTGAGATCCTGCAGAACGGATACGCCATTGCCTCCAATTCCGGACAGAACCGCTACGGCTCGACCTGTCTTGCCGCACTTGCGCAGGCAACGGCAGAGAAGCTCTACGTCCATTCACATGAGAAGGATCCCTCCTTCCCCTACGGCGATGCCACCGAAATCACGATCAAGGAGCTTCGCACCAACCGCGAGGCCTATGAGGGCGTTAAGGTTGCCGTGGAGGGCGTGATCGCCCAGAACACCAACGGCACGCTCTACCTCGAGCAGTATGACGAGGAGGACGAGCGTTGGTACGGCATGCAGGTCTTCTACGGCTACAACATGGCCACCAGTGCAAAGCGCTTCCTCCAAACGGGCAACGCCGTTCGCATCGTGGGCACCTTCCAGTATGCCGAGGTCGTCAATGCATGGCAGATCGCCGGTCTGGAATACGACCAGATGGATCCCAAGAACCCCAAGTACACCCAGCTGATCGCCGAGAATCAGACCGTACCCTATACCGAGATCCCCGATCTTTCCGTATTTACTAACGGCAAGACCGATCTTGCGGTTGGGGAGGAGACGGTCTCCTTCAACAACAATTACCTCGCGCTCCACACCTCCGCCTCGCTCAAGGGGCTGACCGTGGTGGACTATCGGGTAACCCCGAGCGGCGACGACAAGGGTGCGATCACGCTGGTCTGTGAAAAGGACGGCGTGCGCATCAACATCCGCACCATCGTGCTGTATGAAAACGGCGCACTCGTCACTCCCGATCGCTTCGAGGGCAAGACCATCGACGTGCTTGGCATCGTGGATGCCTTCACCCCCGAGGGCTCGACCGAGGCGCAGATCCAGGTCCGCGCGTTTACGGTTGGCGCCATCACCATTCACTGATTTAATTTTTCGCAAAGAAAATTAAATAAAAAAATCTTAAAGGAGAACACACCATGAAAAAGCTTCTCGTATCTCTCATGGCTCTCGTTCTTTGCCTCACCTGCTTCGCTGCTTGTACCCCCGAGCAGCCCCAGGAACCCGGAACTGAGGTAACCTACGACGCCAACGCAGCAGCAGCCTACGTCTTTAACCTGTATAAGGACAACGGCCCCATCACCGCAGCAGACTTTGACGTCACCGCTAAGGTTCAGCACAACGGCGTTTCCTACGACGTTGAGTGGACTGCTACCGAGGGCGTTACCGTCACCAAGAAGAACGACACCACCTACACCGTCGACGTAAACGAGGAGTCCCCCGAGGAGCTCGCTTACACGCTGACCGCTACCATTAAGGCAGCAGACGGCACCAGCGCAACCAAGACCTTCAGGTTTACCGTTCCGAAGTACAACCTCACCAGCTTTGAGGATTACATGGCAGCTGCCGAGAACGACAACGTTGTTGTTAAGGGTATCGTTGTTGCCATCAACTCCAAGGCAGCAGGCAACAAGTACAACCACCTCTTCCTTGCAGACCTGCAGGGCAAGGGCGGCTACTACTGCTACAGCATCACCCAGGATCCCGTTGCTGATCTCGGCATCGAGCTCGGCATGACCGTTGAGGTTTCCGGACCCGTTGTTCCTTACTCCGGCATGCAGGAGATCAAGGGCGGCTCTGCAAGAATCGTTGATTCCAACAAGCAGGACGTTGCTGCTCTCGATATCACCGAGAAGTTCATCGCAGGCGAGTCTCTGGCAAACTACGTTGGTCTCCCCGTAACCATCAAGGGCGTTGAGATCAAGGGCCAGGAGCTTGACAAGGAGACCTCTCAGTACCTCAACTTCGAGCTTGAGGGCAAGACCTCCTATCTCCGCACCTACGTGACCGACTTCCCGACCACTCTGCCCGCAGATCAGAAGGGCGCGATCGACGCCGCTCACGCTGAGAAGTTTGGCTACAAGGCAAACGTTACCGGTATCCTGGTTCTCTACAACAGCAATCCTTACCTCATTCCGATGACCGTTGATTGCTTCGAGTACCTCGAGAAGGTTGAGAAGACCCCCGCACAGAAGGTTGCTGACACCCTCGGCGAGCTTTCTCTGCCCGTATCCTTCAACAAGGATGCCGTTGTTGATCTTCCCGCAGCAGGCGCAGCTTACGCAGACGTTCTCCTGACCTGGGCTTCCAACAACGAGGCTGCCGTAATTGCTGACGGCAAGCTGACCATTACCGTTCCCACCACCGCTGTTGAGGTTACCATCACCGTTACTGCTACCTGCGGTGAGGCTACCGACACCAAGACCTTCACCATCACCCTGACCAAGCTGGTCGATCCCAACACCTACCTTGAGATTCCTCAGGCAAACGAGATCGGTCTTCTGATGGGTCACAACACCTACACCGAGGGCAAGTACTTCGTGACCGGTGAGATCACC
>JAFNVK010000193.1 GCA_017379815.1 Clostridia bacterium | reverse complement strand
TATCACTGAAGCCGCAAGGCTTCAATATCACGATTGCGATAGCAATCATATCACTCTTTGCGAAAGCAAAGAATATCACTAAAAGCAGAAAAAGAGAGAGCAAAGCGGTTTTTCTTTCCGCATTGTTCTCTCTTTATGTTTTTATCGCAAGTTTCGCATTTGTTTAACAAATGCATCGGGCTATGACCATACCCCTATTATAAATTCTCCGATAAGGACATCACCCAGATCGCGCAGGCGTTTTGTTGTTTGGCTTTGGTTATTCTTTTGCGTCCTTTTGGTCGAGAGGGAAAAAGGTCTTGATCGCCTTTACGGCAAGGCCGCCATCGTATTCACCCACCTCGCCAAGCGCAAAGAAGCCGCATCTCTCGCCCGAAAGGCGAACGCGGTCGCCGCAGGAAAGGGCGGGCTGAGGCTTAAGCTTTTTGAGGTAGATCTCACAGCCGCTTCGGCAAAGATGCTCGAAAAAGGGAGGGAGCGTCAGGACGGAAAGGTCGGCAAAGAGGGATTCGGTATCGAGCAAAAGACCGGCACGCGCTTCATCCGAGAGATCCTCCAGCTCCTCCAAGGTATGGGCGCCTTCGATGGGAAAGCCGCCGGTCTCGGTGCGCTCAAGCGCAGCCATGCAGCCGCCGCATCCAAGCGCGCTTCCGATGTCGGCGCAGAGTGTGCGGATATAGGTGCCTCCCGAGCAGGTGACGGTCAGAGAGACCTCGTCCGCTCTTTCGGTCGGCTCGGCTTCAAGCGAGAAGATCTCGATCTCCCGTGCGCGGCGCTCCACCGTGATGCCCTTGCGCGCCAGATCCACCAGTTTTTGCCCGTTGACCTTCAGGGCACTGTACATGGGGGGCGTTTGCAGGATCTTACCGCGAAAGCGGGGAAGCAGGGCCTCAAGGGCGGAAAAATCGGGGAGGCTTTCGGCTTGGGAAAGCACCTTGCCCGTAATGTCTTCGGAGTCGGTGGTCAGACCGAGGCGGAGACGTGCGCGATAGGTCTTGCGGTCGGCCGAGAGATATTCCGAGGCCTTGGCGGCGCGGCCGATCAGGATCACCAGAACGCCCGTAGCCATGGGATCCAGCGTGCCCGTGTGTCCCACGCGGCGCGTATGATAGAGGCGGCGTATGCGATTGACCACGTCGTGCGAGGTGACGCCAAAGGGCTTGTTTACGGTCAGAACACCGGAAAGCTCAGGCATGGCAGGAGTCTCCTTTCGATAAGCGTTAGGGAATGATCAGCTCGTCAAGCGAGCGCTTGGGAACGTAATGAATGCCGTTTTCGCGGTAGTAGGAGGGGTCTCCGCCCTCGGGAAGCGGAACGGTCTCCACACGCTCGTCCGGCTTTCCCAGCGCGATCACGAGCTGGGGAGGAAGATGCTCGGGTAGGTCGAGCAGAGCCATGACGGTCTCCTTGGAAAAGGAGCCGATCATGCAACCGCCAAAGCCATCCTCAACGGCGGCAAGCATAAGCGTCTGGGCAAGAATGCCAACGTCCTTTTGGAATTGCTCGGCCGACGTGATCACCTCTGTATCGGCACAGATCACGACGTAGGCGGTGGGGGCGTGTCCCTTCGGGGGAAGGGTAACGTCCTTGAGCTTTCCGGCCCAGCGCGTGGCGGCAAGAAGACCGTCGCATTCCGCCTTTTCGGTAACGGGACGGAGCTTCAGCATTTGCAGATTGATGCTGGAGGGGCAGAGACGGGTAAGGTCGATCCAGGAAAGCAATCTTTCGCGGGATACGGGTACGCTTTCGTCAAAGCTGCGGTAGCTTCTTGCGCGTGTCAGCAGATCCTTGAGCATAGGGCCTCCTCAGAAGCGGACGTGCGCCGAATAGATGACCTGTCCCTTTTCCGAAAAATTGCGCTCGTACTCGGTCATCACGTTGTCGGCGGCGATCTCGGAGGCGTGCAGATCGCGGGAGAGCCACTCCACGGTCAGTCCGCAGGCGGCAAACTCCTCAAGGCTGAAGTCAAAGAGCCCCTCATTGTCGGTCTTGAGGTAGAGCGTTCCGCCCTCAACGAGCAGATTGCGGTAGGCCTCAAGAAAGCCGCGGTGCGTCAAACGGCGCTTGGCGTAGCCCTTTTTCGGCCAGGGATCACTGAAATTGAGGTAGATGCGCTCCACGGAGTGGGGCAGGAAGCGGTCGCTGAGCGTTTGCGCGTCGCCGATCAGAAAGCGGAGGTTGTCGGGACGGGTATCCTTTGCGCCCATGGCCTTTTCAAGAGCGATGCAGGCCACGTCGGGAACGCGCTCCATGGCGATAAAGTTACAGTCGGGATGCTTTGCGGCCATGCCGACGGCAAAATCTCCCTTTCCGCAGCCGATCTCCAGGTGCAGGGGACGGGATACGGGAAAGAAGACCGAGGGATCGACCGTTTCGGCGGCATTCTGCTCGATCAGGATAGCGGAGCAGGCGGCGATGCGCTCGGCGCCGTGCTTTTTTCTTCTCATTCTCATCAGGATAGGATTTCCTTTCAAGGTATTCATCTCATTATAGCAGAAATCCCGCTGAAAATCAATGCCGAAATGAAAAAAAGGCGAAAAGGCAAGAAAAAAGACGCCGCTGCACGAGCGTGTGCAGAGCGGCGTCCTGTTTTTCAGTTTTCGGTCGGAACGTGATCGTAGAAGATGGTGGCGGAGCTTAAAGCCTCGTTGCCCCAAGGATAAATGCTGATCGCCCTCCAGAAGCTCTCGCTTCCGGTGTAGTAGACCACGCGCAGTCCCGTACAGCCCGAGAAGGCGTTGCTGCCCACGGAGGAAAGTCCCTTTCCGAGCGAAATGCTGACAAGCCCTCGGCAGCCGTAAAAGGCGCCCTCGCCGATCGTGGTCAGATCCTCGGGAAGGACCACGGAGGCAAGCGTCGTACAGCCGTTAAAGGCGTAGCTGCCGATCTCGGTCACGCTCTCGGGGAAGATCACCGAGGTGATGCCGGTACAGCCCGAGAAGGTGCCGGATCCGACCGAGGTGATGCCCTCGGGCAGGGAGACCGTGCCGATCAGATTCTGGGGAACGGCAAGGATCTCGGTCTTTTCCTTGTTATACAGGATCCCGTCCTCCGAGGAGAAGGCCGTATTGGCTTGGCTTGCGGAGATGCTCGTCAGGCTGCGGCAGCCGTTGAAAGCGCCCTTGCCAAGCGTCAGGAGCGAGTCGGGCAGCTCTACCTCGGCAAGTCCCGTGCATCCGTGAAAGGCGGAGGGACCGATCGAAAGCAGACCCTCGCTAAGCGTAAGCTCGGACAGGGTGATGCAATCGTAGAAGGCACAATCCCCGACCGTGGTTACCGACGCGGGAATGGAGATCTTGGCAAGGCTGTTGCAGCCGCGGAAAGCCGAGGAGGCGATCGAGGTCACGCTCTCGCCAAGCTTGACGTTGATCAGGCTGATGCAATCGC
>JAFNVK010000192.1 GCA_017379815.1 Clostridia bacterium | reverse complement strand
GCTCAAAGCCGGCCAGGATAAAGACCATGACCCCCATGAGCACGGCAAGACAGCAGAGAAAATCCTTCTCGCCGATGCGCTTTTTGAAGGTGTCCACTGCGATGTACATCAAAATTCCGCAGAACACGCCGAGAAGCAAGAGGCTCTACCACTTGTCCGCCGTTTTGGTAGCCGACAGAAGAGCGCATTTTGCGGAGAGAACGTCACCGATGCGCGTAAGGCTCACGCCAAGCGCGGCAAGACCCGTGCCCAGCAGATTGCCCAGCCAGACCAGCAGGAGCGTGATCAGATAGCCCCATTTTTTGACGAGCAGCTGCTCGCCGAGATAGCCGACCATGCCCGTAAACAGATTAAACTTGAAGATCAGAATGGTCAACAGTCCAACGGCAAAGAGGAACGCGCCCGCAAGCTTGTTCTCCTGCATCAGATAAACGATTCCGCCAATGCCGATGCAAAAGCCGGCAAGAGCCGCCAAAAGCAGCGTGCGCAAGGAATCCTTCAGCGTCTTCATCATGTGTTTTTCTCTCCTTGTAACGAAAAAAATCAATGTAGTATCTTCATTATAGCATACTTGCGCCCGTATGGCAAGCCCTAACGGGAATTACGCCGCAAGCGCAGAATAACGCTCGCGCGAAAAGGCAAACAGAACGAGCGGGCAGACCGTGACCGTAACCGATGCCGCGGCATCCTGCTTCATCTGCCTGAAGCTGCGCAGGACGGTCTTGACGTAGGGCGTGGGGTTGTAATTCTGCTTGCTCGAAAGCGATCCGCCTCCCGTAATATTGCCAAAGGTCTCTCCCCAGCCTCCCTCATAATTGAGGTATTCGCAAAAATCGTTGTAGTGATTATACGTATAGAACAAGAACTTCTCGTTCGGATCGATGATCTCGTTTCGGTTGGCATCGTAGCGCGTATACACGATGCGTGCCGCGCCGCGCGTGATGGATCGACCGTCGTTGTAGGGCTTGATCGGATAGCTCGGGTCGCAATCCGTGCCCGTAGTGCCGATATCTACCTCGTAGTAGTAGAGCGCGCCGCCGCAGCCGCGAATGTCGGGCAGCTCTGGCTCGTACGGATATCTCGAGGTGTCGCCGCTGAACGAGGAATGGTTCAGGCGCAGATACTCACCCCAGACGCTCTCGCGCGGATTGCCGCTTTTCTTTTCCAGATAGTTCGGCGGCACGTCGCCAAAGGCAAAGAGATAGGCCGCGACCTCCTCCAGCGTAACGTACGCCCCCTCCCGATAGATGCGGTTGACCACCTCACCCATCGCGTTCAGAACGTAATACGTATCCCCGTCCTCGGAATAAAGCGTATCGCTGTTGCGCAGATAGAGCCCATTCTCCATCGGACGCACCGCGGATAGCGTGGGTTCCTGATCCTGCTCCTCGATCGAGCCGGAAAGCAGGCCGTGCAGGGTGCGGTAGTAGGCGTCCTCCGCACTGACGGCAGGCGTGTAATTGGCATAGAACGCTTCCCTGTCCACGTCGGTATAGGGGTCCTCCGTAATGAGGGGCGGCTCGGTTTCGGGATCGGTCGCAGGAGCGTCGCTCTCTACCGTGTCGGTGGGCGTTGCGGATACGGGAGGCTGAGCCGGGGGATTCCATGCACATCCGCCAAGAAAAACCGCAAGTGCCAAAAGCAGCAGCACGAGGGAACGCATCGTCTTCATCGAAAGCTTACCTTCCTTTTTCGTCTTTTTCGGGAAAGAATATAGGACCGAACAGGGCTTTCCCATTCGGTCCTATATCCATCAGAGAGATCAGTCTGCGTAAACGCTGACCTTCTTCTGCGTCTTGGTCTTGTGCTCAAACTTGACCTTACCATCGATCAGAGCATAGAGAGTGTGGTCCTTGCCAACGCCAACGTTTTCGCCAGCGCGGACAGCGGTTCCTCTCTGTCTGATAATGATGTTGCCGGCGAGGACTGCCTGACCGTCGGACTTCTTCACGCCAAGGCGCTTGGATTCACTGTCACGGCCGTTCTTGGTCGAACCTACACCCTTCTTATGAGCAAAGAACTGTAAATTGAGTCTCAACATTATTCTTTTCCTCCATCATTTTTTTGACCTTACGGTCGGTGGTTAGCGGTCAAGCCTCGTAAGGCTTGTCTTGGACGGTTACGTCCAGGTAGTCTCCATACTCCTCAAGCATATCACTGAGCTGACAGTAGTAACCCATCATGATCCCCGAGACGGCGTAGCGCTTGTAATCGTCGCTCTCAAACTCGGGCAAAGCCGCTTTTGAGCAAACGCGGATGCGCGTGTCTCCCTCCTCGATCGAATAATCGACTCTGGAGGCGTAAGCCACCTCGATGGTGTTGATGAGCAGCATCGTCATAGAGGAAATGGCCGCGCAGAGGATATCCTCCCCCGCTTCTCCATATCCCGTGTGACCCTGCTCCTCGAAGCCGTAGAAAACTCCGCCGCTTCTGAAAAACACGATTTTCGTCATGTCCTTGGACGGGAATTAACCCTCGATCTTCACGATCTGAACCTTGGTGTAAGGCTGTCTGTGACCGATCTTCTTCTTCTCGTTCTTCTTGGACTTGTACTTCATGACGTAGATCTTCTTGTTCTTGCCGTTCTTGAGCACCTTGGCCGTAACCTTAGCGCCTGCAACGGTAGGAGTTCCTGCCACGAAGCCGTTGTCGTTGGACAGAGCAATCACGGAATCGAAGACGATATCGTCTCCCTCGTTTACGTCGAGCTTTTCAACAAAGATAATGTCCTGCTCGATTACCTTGTACTGCTTTCCGCCGGTTTCGATAACTGCAAACACGAAAAGCACCTCTCTTTCTGATAGACTCGCTGACGCATGGCGGCGTTTTTGGACGCACTTAAAAAGAGCCATTTTCAAGCGGCATATTATTATACCATGGCAAAAACGGTTTGTCAAGGCTTTTTTTCGATTTTTTTCTTCATTAAGAAAAGATTTCGCAAGCACACGGGAAAAGCCGAGCGTTTGCCCGGCTTTTCCCATGGACTTCGGGAGTCAGACCGTAAAGGTGAAGCTCTCCCAAGGAATATTGACCGCCTTCTTGTCGGTCAGGATCTCGTCGATGTGGAGCAGGAGCGGGAAGGTCTCGGCCTTCAGCACGCCGGCGGCAACGCGATTCTTGATGGCGCGAGCCACGCGAACGGCAACGACCAGAGACTCCAGCGTCACGCCGTTGAGCTCTGCCTTTGCCTCGTCGATGTTGAGGCCGCGGCCGAGCAGAATGCCGACAAGGCGGGTTCTGCCGCCGTAAACGGTAACGTACAGGTCACCGTAGCCGACCGACATATTCTCAAGAGTAGCTGCACCCTGGTACTCCAGCAGTCTGTACATCTCCTTGACGGCCTGGCCGAATACGGCTGCCTGCGAGTTGAAGTGCAGCTCGCTGTCAAGGCCAAACGCCTTCTGGTTCAGACCGATGGTCAGCGCGATGCCCAGTGCGTAGCCGTTCTTGAGTGCCACTGCACTCTCGATGCCGACGACGTCGCGAGAAAGGCTGATGTGGTAGTAGTCGGTTGCCATGATCGCTCTCAGCTTGCCGAGGATCTCCAGATCCTCGCCGCAGAAGGCGACCTCGGTCTGGTCGTGTGCGACCAGCTCGTAGCTGGTGCAGGGACCGCCGATAGCGTTGATGGAGAGCTTCTTGCCCAGCTTCTCCAGCTTGCGGGTCCAAACCTCGGGATAGGTCAGGAGCTTGCCGTCCTCGGTGTCCATCAGGCCCTTGGTGACCGACAGCACGGGAATGCTCTCGGGGATCTGGGGCAGGACGAAATCGCCGAACCAATCCACGCCAAAGCTGCTGACGCCGCCGATGATCATATCGGCGCCCTCAACGGCCGCCATCATGTCCTCGATCTGGTAGTACTTCATGCCGGCAGGAAAATCCTTGTTGAACTTGGGGTGGCGGTTGGTGCTGATGCAGGCCTCGATGATCTCGCGGTCCAGAGGCGTACCGACCAGACGAACCTCGTTGCCGTTCTCACGTGCGGGGAAAGCAAGAGCCGAGCCCATCATGCCGGCGCCGATAATTGTTACGATTGCCATTTGTGATACTTCCTTTTTTGCATAATATTAGATCCTACTTATTATACCGCGCAAAGCGCTCTTTGTCAAGCCCCGAAAAAAAAGAAAGTTGGGAAAACCGATCGGTTTTCCCAACTCTCGGATCCGCTCAGCGGATCTCCACGTTGACCTTTTTTCCGCAGCTTGCGGAAGCGGCCTTGATCACGGTGCGGATCGCCTTGGCGATCTTGCCGTGTCTGCCGATAACCATGCCCATATCGTCGGGAGCGACGGTGAGGGTAAGGGTGATGGTTCTCTCATCCTCCTCACAGGTCACCTGCACCTCGTCGGGCGTGTCAACGATCGCCTTGGCGATATTGACCAACGTTTCCTGCAAATTAATCATGATCGGTCTCCTCGGAGATCTTAGTCAACGATGCCGCTCTTCTTCAGCAGGGACTTAACGGTCTCGGTGGGCTGTGCGCCGTTAGCGATCCACTTCTTTGCCTTCTCTGCGTCGATCTTGATCTCAGCGGGCTCGGTCAGAGGGTTGTAGTAACCGATCTCCTCGATGAAGCGACCGTCTCTGGGAGAACGGCTGTCTGCTACGATCACGCGGTAGAAGGGAGCCTTCTTTGCGCCCAGTCTTCTCAGTCTCATTTTTACTGCCATGGTTTGTTTCCTCCAAAAATAAAATAATATTGTTTTTTTGATTTATGAAATGAACGGCGATCAGAAGGGCATCTTCATTCTGCCGAGCATCTTCTTCCCTTTTTTCGTCTTCCCCATATCGGAAAACTGCTTCATCATCTTCAGCATCTGCTCAAACTGACGAAGAAGCTTGTTGACCTCCTCCACGGAGGTTCCGGAGCCCTGTGCGATACGCTTTTTGCGGGACGCGTTGATGATCTCGGGCCGCTCACGCTCCCGACGCGTCATCGAGCGAATGATCGCCTCGGTGTGCGCCATGGCGCTCTCGTCGATCTTGGCATCCTTCAACGCACCCGGCTTGACTCCGGGCATCATGCCCATGAGCTGCTCGAGATTGCCCATGCCCTTGATCTGCTGGAGCTGTGCCAGATAATCGTCCAGGGTAAAGGTCTGCTGGCGCATCTTCTGCTCCAGCTCTGCGGCCTGCTTCTCGTCAAAGGCGGCCTGCGCCTTATCGATCAGGGTCAGCACGTCGCCCATGCCCAGAATTCTCGACGCCATGCGGTCGGGGTGGAAGGGCTCGATGGTATCCAGCTTTTCTCCCGTTCCCACGAACTTGATGGGCTTGCCCGTGACGTAGCGAATGGAAAGCGCCGCACCGCCTCGGGTGTCGCCGTCCAGCTTGGTCAGGATCACGCCCGTAATATCGAGCAGGTCGTTAAAGGTCTCTGCCACGTTGACCGATTCCTGACCGATCATGGCATCCACCGTGAGCAGGATCTCCGCGGGGTTGACCTCCGCCTTGATCTGCTTGAGCTCCTCCATCAGCACCTCGTCGATCTGCAGGCGTCCTGCCGTATCGATGAAGACCATGTCGTAGCCCTTGAGCTTTGCGTGCTTGACGCCCTCCTTTGCGATCTCCACGGGAGAGATCTTATCGCCAAGGGTAAAGACCGGAATATCCAGCTTTTCGCCAACCACCTGCAGCTGCTTGATCGCGGCGGGGCGGTAGACGTCACAAGCCACGAGAAGCGGACGCTTGCCCTGCTTTTTGTAAAGGCCTGCGAGCTTGCCCGCGTGCGTGGTCTTACCTGCACCCTGCAGACCGACCATCATAATAACGGTGGGGGGCTGCGAGGCAATGGTCAGCTTGGATTGCGAGCCGCCCATCAGGCGCGTCAGCTCCTCGTTGACGATCTTAACGATCTGCTGTGCGGGCAGAAGCGACTCCAGAACCTCAGCGCCGACGGCGCGCTCGGATACGATCTTGATAAAATCACGGACGACCTTGAAGTTAACGTCAGCCTCAAGCAGGGCGAGCTTGATCTCGCGCATACCGGCCTTGACGTCGGCTTCGGTCAATTTTCCCTTGTTGCGAAACTTTTTGAAGGCGTTGTTGAGCTTTTCACCGAGACTTTCAAACATCTCCTGTCCCCCTTCTCTTTCGTTTCCTTATTCGATTGCTCACCGGATCTTTTCCGCGAGAGCCTCTGCGGCCTGAAAGACCTCTCCCTCTACCCCTGCCTTACGCAAAAGGGCAAGAAGCTCCTCGGCAGACTGCTGCGCCTGACGAAAGCGATAACAAAGGCCAAGCTTCTCCTCGTAGAAGCGAAGCTCCTCCTCGGCTTTCTTGATCAGCTCGCGAACGCCCTGCCGCGAGATCCCGATCTCCTCTGCGATCTCCGCAAGAGAGAGGTCGTCGTTGTAATACAGATCAAGGACCGTGCGCTTGCGCTCCGAGAGGACCTCGCCGTAAAAATCCAGCAGAAAGCTGATGTGCAAATCCTTTTCAAACATAACTCCTCCACAGCCTTTTTAGGGTGTAAAGCGAATTGCTTTACAAGTATAGCACAACTTTTCCCTTCTGTCAACACTTTTTTTCATTTTTTTGCGATTTCACATAAAAAATGCATATACTAACGAACGTCACAGGGCTCCGCAAGCTATTGCAAAAGTCGGCAAAGCGTGGTATAATAAGGAATAGCGGCATTGGATCACAGGTGACAGCTGCCAAAATGCCCATACCGGATCTCACGGCTTCCCTTTTGCGGAGCGATCAAGAAGGAGGAAAAACAAGCATGACAGAGCAATATCACGAGGGCACGCACCTGGTGCGCGAGGCCCGTATGCGCAAGTGCGGCATCATCGGCTGCGGAAACGTGGGCGCTACCACCGCCTTTACCCTGATGCAGACGGGTTGGTTTTCCGAAATGGTGCTTCTTGACGTGGACGTCAAAAAAGCAGAGGGAGAGGCCTCGGATCTGGCACACGGACTTCCCTTCCATTCCCCCATGGACATTTATGCCGGCGACTATGCCGATCTTGCCGACTGCGGTCTGATCATCATCACCGCCGGAGCAAACCAGCGT
>JAFNVK010000003.1 GCA_017379815.1 Clostridia bacterium | reverse complement strand
GTCTCCTGCTTTGAGCCTGTGCGCCGCGAGATCGCCCGCCTGGCACTGGAGAAGCTGATCTCCGATGGCCGTATCCATCCCGCTCGCATTGAGGAGATGGTCGAGAAGGCGCGCCGCGAGGTGGACGCCGTTATCAAGCAGGCAGGCGAGAAGGCAACCTTTGACGTGCGTGTGCATGGCATTCACCCCGAGCTGGTCAAGCTTCTGGGACGTTTGCGCTACCGTACGAGCTACGGCCAGAACGTGCTGCAGCACTCCATCGAGGTGGCATGGCTTGCCGGTATCATGGCAGACGAGCTTGGCGTGGACGGCAACATTGCACGTCGCGCAGGACTTCTGCACGATATCGGAAAGGCATTCCCGCAGGACGTTGAGGGCTCCCACGTAGAGCTTGGTGTCAACGCCGCAAAGAAGTACAAGGAGAGCGCAGAGGTGGTTCACGCCATCGAGGCGCACCACAACGACGTAGAGCCCAAAACCGTGATCGCCATTCTGGTGCAGGCGGCAGATGCCGTTTCCGCAGCAAGACCGGGTGCGCGCCGCGAGGATATGGAGAACTACATCAAGCGTCTGCAGAAGCTTGAGGAAATTGCCGTAGGCTTCCAGGGCGTGGAAAAGGCCTTTGCGATCCAGGCCGGACGCGAGATCCGCGTGATGGTCAAGCCCGAGATCGTCAACGACGAGGGCATGAAGCTGATCGCACGGGAGATGGCCAAGAAGATCGAGGAGGAAGTGAAGTATCCGGGACAGATCAAGCTGAATCTGATCCGCGAAACACGCGCCGTCGATTACGCAAAATAAGCAAGCTCTTTCCCATAGCGGAGTGAATCATATATATGAGAAGGATGAAATAACCGTCCGCCCATAGGCTGACGTCCGCCATATATACCAATTTCGCAACAAAGCAGAGCACGGGGATGTGTCCAATGCAGGATGGCATTTGGAACGCATCCCCGTTTTTTTGCGCTTGGCACTTGCTCTGTGTTTACAATTCTGCACGTCCACGAATAAAGTTCTTGCTGCCCTGCATAGAATGTACCATCTTACAGGATAGAGGAGCATGCTTTATGGAACAGTATAAACAAGAAAGAGGACCGAAATGGACGGCACAGGCGCCACTTTGTGACCGGCAGATTGTAACCGAGCTTTCCTCGGATATTTCACTTCCGGATTATCAGCCCGAGATCAAGCGGCTTTTGCGCGTTTGCGTGACTGCCTCTCCGGTAGACAAATACGTCGGATCGGGAAGTGCGGAGCTTTCGGGAAGCGTGGATTACAGCATTCTCTACGCAGGGAACGACGGCGAGCTGTACTGCGCCAATCAGACGCAGGAGTATCATTTGACCGTCCCGGTGGAGCTTCCTGCCGATTTTGACCCCGTGGAGGGAATTCTGTGTGATGCAAGAAGCTTTTCGGATTCTGCGGTCAGCCGCGTTACGGCACCGCGTAAGCTGTCGATCAAGTGCCGCTTGCGCACACGGGTGCGCATGTACGGAATGCGGAGCATCGAGGAGCGGATCACGGGAGCATTCTCGGGAGAGCCGGAGCGGCTGATGGGAGAGGCCGAGTGCGCACGTGTGTTCTTCGGATCGGGCGAGCCGCTGGCCTTGGCGGATGAGATCCTACCGGAAAATCCGCAGCGGGATCTTCGTGTGATCCAAGCGCAGGGGTGCGTGTTTATCACTGAGGCTGTTGCAGGGAGCGGAAGTGTACATTGCCGCGGTGAGGCCTGCTTGCGCCTGCTTTGCGCACAGGAAGGCGGCGAGGGTTGCTTTGCATTGACGCGGCGGATTCCGTTTGCGCTGGAGGTTCCAACCGACGGTGCCGAGGTCAACTGCGATTGCTGCGCGGACGGCGTCTGTACGGAGCTTCGCGTAACCGTGGAGGACGGCCGTATTCTGTGTGACGTCGTCATCCGACTGCGCACGCAGGCACACCGAAACGAGATCCTGCATTATACGAAGGATATTTACATGACGGGAGCCGAGTGTGACGCTCGATACGGGGATTACGCTTTCCCGAAGGCGTTACGCTGCAGCAACGGAAATTTCTCACTCAATACCACACTGACTGCGGAGGAATGCCGCTTGCCGAGCGATTGCGTTGTGGCGGACATGACGGCGTCGGCCTTTGCAACCGCGCTTGAGGCGGAACGCGGAAGACTTTATCTTACGGGCAAGTGCCAGTGCAAGCTCCTTCTGTCGGAGGGCGGGGAGAAGAATGCCAGAGAGCTGGAGGTCCCCTTCCGCTACGAAATGGAACGGAACGGCGAGGATGAGATTCTGCAATGGGAGGCCTCCGTGGAGGTGATCTCCTGCCGCGCCCGCGCGGATGGGGAGCGGCTGGGGATCGATGCCGAGCTTGCGGTCAGCTTGGCCGCTTACGGCGAATCACGCTTCCGCGCGGCGGAGGAGGTAACGGTACAAGGCCCTGCCGCGGGCGATGTCGACGTGTACCGCATTTGCTATCCTGCCAGAGAGGATACCCTTTGGAGCGTTGCAAAGCGGTATCACCTGCCGATCGAAGCACTTGCCGAGGAGAATGCGCTGCCGGGAGCTGCGGCCGCCGATAGCAGGGAATCCCTGCTTGGGGTGAAGTATCTCTTGCTTGGATAAGAAACAAAGAGAAGGGCCTTGCCGAAGAAAAAATGCGGCAGGGCTTTTCTTTGCTTGCGTAAAATGCGCAGATACACCATAAAATTGTGAAAAGATAGAAAAAAGAATGAGGAAAATGCGCACAACAAAAAACTGAATGAAAAAGCGGCTTTCCGTCCTTGCCTTTCCGCCGTTCCGCTTTTTTTCGATTTTTTGATCCGAAATAAAAATAAGAATCGTTCTAATTCTAATAAAATTTGATAAAAACAGGGGTTGACAAAGCGTTCGGCGTGTGTTATACTATAATTGAATATTTGAAAAGTTGTTCAAATATAAAAAAGAGTATGCAGGAGGATCCTATGGAGAGAGTAGGCTGCGAGGACCGCGTTTCTGCCGTGCGCAAAAAGATCTCGGATGAGGCAACGCTTTGCGATCTGGCGGAGCTTTTTAAGGTGTTTGGCGATGGCACGCGTGCCAAGATCCTGTGCTGCCTTGAGGTGCGGGATCTTTGTGTGGGAGAGCTGGCGGAGATTTTGGGTATGAGCGTTTCGGCGGTTTCCCATCAGCTTCGTGTTCTTCGAAGCGCAAAGCTGGTCCGCGGTGTCAAGGAGGGCAAGGAGGTCCGGTACGCTTTGGACGATAATCACGTAATGATGAT
>JAFNVK010000191.1 GCA_017379815.1 Clostridia bacterium | reverse complement strand
TCGGCGCGCTCTCCGCGCACGCCGCGCCAAACGGCCAGCGCAAACGCGCCAAAGGTGGCTACGCACATCAAAAAATTCTCGTCAAGGGGGCTTCCGCCAAGGATCCCGCGCCCTGCACGAAGCAGAACGTCATAGCCGATCCAAAGATAAACGGCCAGATAGAGCCCCCCGGCCAAAAGCCAGCTCCACGCCCACCGCTCGCCCTCCGAAAGCCCGAGGATGCGGTCGGTGACCAGAAGCACGAAAAAGGCCGCCAGCGCCGTCAGAATGCGAAGGAGAAATCGCTTTTGCCGCCGCGTGAGTGCAAATTCCCGTCCCATACCTCAAAAAACGATCCGACAATCCGGCTCGACCTTGCGGCAGATGACCGCCGCTTGCTCCAAAATTTCCGCAAACCGATCGTCCTCGGCCTCCAGAATGAAGCGCTGGGCCATAAAATTAACCGTCACTTCCTTGACGCCCGCAAGCTTTGCGATCGCCTTTTCCATCTTTGCGGCGCAGTGCGCGCACTCCAAATTCTCCATACGGTAGCTCTTTTTCATGCTTTTTCTCCTTTTTCTTCCATACTTTCATCGCGCTCGCGCAGATGCGAGAGCCCGCACTCAATGATCATCATCACGTGGTTGTCGTCAAGAGCGTACTTGACCTCCTTGCCCTCCTTGACGCCGCGCACGAGCTTGGCGTTGCGCAAAACGCGAAGCTGATGCGAGACGGCGGACACGCTCATGCCCAGGATCTCGGCCAGCTCCCCAACGTAAAGCTCACGCACCTCAAGGCAACAAAGGATCCGCGCACGGGTGGTGTCGCCAAAGACCTTGAACAGCTCGGCAAGATCGTAAAGCGTTTCCTCATCCGAGATCTTTTTGCGCACGGACGCAACGCGCTCGCTCCGTCCTGCACTCTCCAAAATTTCCTCCATAGCCGTCTCCTCTCATTTTTATACTTGAACAACTTTTCAACTGTTCAAGCATAGTATAGCAGATCCTCGCGCAACTGTCAATAGAAATACGGAAATTTCCTGCTTTTTTCTTCGTTTTTTAGAATTAGAATTGTTCTTATTCTTATCTTTTTGCCAAAAAGAGGCGTGGCGAAGGCGAAAGGTGACGCGGATCGGCCGTTTTTGGACGCGGGCCGAGGCAAGCCCTTTGGGAAGAAAAAGCCGCCGCGGAAGCTCCTTCCCCGCCGCTAAGGGGGCGAGACGCGCGCCGAAAGTGCAATCGCGAGGGGCGGTTTCTCGTTCGGCAAGATCGCGGCAGAGATGACGGTGCGTGCGCATATTCCTCATGCCCTTCCCGATTTTCTCCCTTTTCTTGCACGATTTTTGCATCTTTTCTTCATGCGAAAAAGCCGACGCCCGTGCCTTCCCTCTTTCGGGAAAGCGACGAGCGTCGGTCTTGGTTGATCCTTCAGAGCAAGAGATAGGTCTTTTCCGCCAGGGAGTCGGGAGAATCGGCCGCGGCGGTGCCGCCCAGGTCGTTGCCGAGGCAAAGGGCCTCGATCGGGCAGTGATAGCGCTTTGCCACGCTCCAGAGCGAATCCTCGCGCGACGGATAGCAAATGCGATACGCCGCGGCGTCTGCTGCAACACTCTCGCCAAGCTCCACCTCTTCCACGGTCAGAATGCGCGTCTTCCCATAGGCGGAAAGGCTTACGGCGATCTCGGCGTCGATCGCCATGCGCTCCCCATCGGCGCGTGCGCGGCAGGAGACCACCTCAAGTGAGGCGTCCCAATCCTCTACCGCATCCTCGCTCACGCCCTCAAGCGCATAGCGGAAGGGGATATCGGTCTCCTGCAGCGTGATCTCGCGCTCATCGGACAGAAGCACCTGGCAGTGGCAGCTTCCCTTCAAGAAAAGCTTGCCGTGCTCTCCCTCAAGCTCCGCCGCACTTGCCGTGGCCGTGGCCTCAAGAATACGCTGATCCTTGGCAACGGCCAAGCCTCCCTGCGCGAGGGTGGTGTTGAGTGAAAAATTGCCGTTGAGACAGCGCAAAGCCTTGGGCAGAAGAAGCTCCTGCCGGCGCACCTCGGCAAGCACGCTTGGGAAATACAGATCCCGCGTGTAGCTCACCGTCTCGTTTCGCTGAGCGACCGTACGAAGGCGAAGGCCGACCTCGCACAGGATCTTCCCCTCTCCCACCGTCACGCGCAGCTCGGTGCAAACGCCGTCCGCGCGGCAGGCGCAATTCACCTCTGCACCGTCTGTGGGTACCTCCTCGTGGAAGGGGATGCGCCGCAGGAGCAGGCAGGTCTCGCCGTCCGTCTCGGCGGCGCAGAGCAGCTGTAGGCAGACCTCACCGCGGCAGATGACCGTGCCGCTCCCCGCCGTGGCGTCTCCCACGAATACCTGCCCCTCGGCCGAGACCACGCGCCACTCCTTGGAGGCGTCCTCCAAAAGGATCTCGTCCGCCAAGGACCGCGTCTCCCCATTGCCGAAAAAGACGCGTGCGCATTCCGCTCTCCCCATCAGCCGCTCGGCCTCTCCTGGGGCCTTGCCGAGGATTCTTTCCTCGGGCGCGCGAAGCCCGTACATCCGCACACGCGTGCGCAAGCGGGAGCGCAGGGAGATTCTTCTCGGCGCGGCCGCGCGGAAAACGGCTGGCTCGGCAAGCGTAACGGCGTCGCAAACGATCCCCTCGGAGGGCTCAAAATCCAACGGCCGCTCCACGGGAACGCTCAGGCGGTATTCCTCAACGTGCGTGGCGCAATACAGCCCCCCGTCGTTGCCGGTATACAGGATGCGGTATTCCACGCTCCCCGCGATCTCGGCGCTCCCCGCGCCCACGTATTTGTCGGTAGGCAGGGCGGTCGCGCGGACGCGCAAAAGCCGCTTGATCTCGGGTTGATAATCCGGCAACGAGACGTCGGCGGAGATCTCGGTCAGGATCTGCCGATCGCAAAGCGGCATTTGCACCGTCCATTTTTGTCCCTGTTCCTGTCTGTACTGTTCCATAACGCATCGCTCCTCTATCCTTCAAGATGGTACATTCTATGCCGCCCTCTCCCCGCTTTATGCCATATGGAAGAATGGGAACGCGGTTTTGTTGCAGGGGCCAACTGTTCGCAGGCCGTCGGCCACTACGGAGGCGGCGCGTTGCCATTTCGCGCAGGTTGCTTTTTTAGACCAAAAAAGGAAGTGCCATACGCACTTCCTTTTTGGTTTGGTTTTATTCCTTCGCCTTGATGATCTTGACGGGCTTGATGGTCTTGATCTTGATCATGGGGAGGAGGAAGGAGACGAAAGCAAGAGCAAAGACGAGCAGGCAGTTCATCACCGCGATCGTGGGTTCAAACACGAGGAACTGCAGGTCGGGCAGGGTATGCCCCGGGGCAATCCGTCGGATCGAGCCGATGAGGATCTCGTTTGCCATGTCGATGAAGAAATAGTATCCGATGGTGGAGAGGATACAGGTCAACAGCGCGATCAGCCCGACCTGAAGCCCAAACACCACGCCGATGGAGCTGTTCTTGGTGCCCAGCGCCTTCATGATGCCGATCTCGTGCATCTTGCCGTTGATCATCTTGGAGGCGAAGTTCATCAGAATAAAGATAACGCCGACATAGAGGAAGATGGAAATAAACTCAAACAGGGGAACGAAAACGTCCACCGCGCGCGTCATCGTGTGAATGCCGTCCACCGAAATGCTCTGCGGCTCGTAGCAAAGCTCTCCCGCCGCGTCAAGTGCGTGTCCGATGCCGTCCGTGCCGTCGAGGTAGAGTGAATACACGCGCAGAGCATCCTTTGCAAAAAGCTCGTAAATATCCTGCGAGACGTCCATCGTTCGGCTTGCAGCGACATTCAGGAGGCCTGCGATGGTGATCTCCACGGAGAAGAGCGGGTTTTTGTGATCCACGTCGTTGTAATCATAGTGCGTCATGGTCACCTTATGCGGAACGAAGGAATCCGCCGTCTCGTTCGTGTATTCCGTGCCGAAGATCTCGTTATACTTTTCCGTGTTGAAGTAGACCGATTTCTCCTCCAGCACTCTGCCCTTCGGGGCGTTGACGCAGCTGATCAGCTCCTTGTTTTCATCGTAAAAGGCGCACACGGGCTCTCCTGCCAAGGCGATGGCGGCAAACTCGGTGATCTCCGCATTCTCGGGGATCTCGATATAGTCGGAAATCTTTGTGCATCCGCCCCCTCTTTCATGCGGGATCACCTCTCCGGTGTAGCGGTCGATCACAAGTCCCTTCTCTTTACGGGTAAAGGCGTTCATCACTTCGGCAGGGATCGGCTCGCCGTTGTTGAAGACCAGCGTTGCCTGCGTGGCCTTTGCGATCGGATGCGTGCAACCGTATTCCTCATCCACTCGATCGTTAAAGGCAACGCGAATGTACTTTGCCCCTTCGGGGATCTCGGGCGCCTCCGCCGTATACATCCAATCCTTTGCCAGCAAATGGGTGGTGTCAGGGAAGGTTTTCTGCCCGGTGGAATTGATCACGTAGGGATACTGCATCGTTCGGTATTCCAGAACGTCGTTAAAGACAAGTGTATAGTGAGGCGGGAAGCCTGCGAGCGAGGTGCCCAGATAGTCCTCCTT
>JAFNVK010000190.1 GCA_017379815.1 Clostridia bacterium | reverse complement strand
CGTCCCACCCGCGTGGAGATGGAGCCCCTCAAGCTGCGTAAGCACCTCACCTCGGATCAGTACAAGCTTTACAAGCTGATCTGGGAATGCTTCGTGGCCAGCCAGATGGCCGCCGCTGTTCTGGATACCATCAGCATCCACTTCACCTGCAACGGCTATGTTTTCCGCACCAGCGGCTATTCGGTCACCTTCCAGGGCTATATGGCCGTTTATGAGGTGAGCGAGGATGCAAGCGCTGCAAAGAATGCGGATGAGCCCGGAGAGATCAAGGATATCCGCCTGCCTGCTCTCGAGCAGGGACAGCTTCTCGCGTCGGATGATGCCGAGCTGACGCAGCACTTTACCGAGCCCCCCGTGCGCTACAACGACGCCTCCCTGATCCAGATGCTCAAGGATCTGGATATCGGCCGTCCCAGCACCTATGCCACCATCATCACCACCATCCTGGCGCGCAACTACGTCAAGCGCGAGGGCAAGGCCTTCGTTCCCACGCCCCTGGGTGAGATCACCAATAAGCTCATGAAGGAGAACTTCAACTCCATCGTGGACTACGGCTTTACGGCGGACATGGAAAAGGATCTCGACGCCATTGAAAACGGCGAGCAGTCCATGCTCAACGTTCTTCACGGCTTCTGGGACGTCTTCTCCAAGCAGCTGGAGGAGGCCGAGAAGGTCATTAAGACGAATACCATTGAGGTCCCCGTCGAGGAGACCGACATCGTTTGCGAAAAGTGCGGCAGCCGCATGGTCGTTCGCAACGGACGCTTTGGCAAGTTTGCCGCTTGCCCCAACTATCCCACCTGCAAGAATACCAAGCCCTTGGTCGCTCCCGCAGAGGAGACCGAGAGCGCAGATCCTGCAGAGGAGCAGGAGCAGGGCAAGGATAAGAAGGCTCCCATTATTGCCGACTTCAAGTGTGAGAAGTGCGGATCGGACATGGTCCTGCGCAACGGCAAGTTCGGTAGCTTCTATGCCTGCAGCAAGTATCCCGAGTGTAGCTTTACCAAGGCGCGCGTCCGCGACACGGGCGTTTCCTGCCCCAAGTGCGAGGCACGCATCGTGACCAAGTACGGACGTAACCGCACCGTTTTCTACAGCTGCGAGCGCTATCCCGAGTGTGATTTCTCCTCCTGGGATATGCCCGTCAACGAGAAGTGCCCCACCTGCGGAAAGCTTTTGTTCCGCAAGAAGGGAAAGAGCTTGCTCGTTTGCCACGATAAGGATTGCGGCTTCTCCAAGGAGTACACCGCTCCCGAGAGCAGTGCAGAGGAATAAGGGTGAGCATGATGCAGCCCTGCATTGAGATTTACGGCGCAGGACTTGCCGGATGTGAGGCCGCCTGGCAGGCGGCCGAGCGCGGCGTCCGCGTCCGTCTGTATGAGATGAAGCCGCACAAGTATTCGCCCGCCCATCATTCCGAGGGCTTTGCCGAGCTTGTCTGCTCCAACTCTCTGCGCTCCGATTGCGTATCCAACGCCGTAGGCCTCCTCAAGGAGGAGATGCGGCGCATGGGCTCGCTCGTCATGGAGGCGGCAGACGCTACCCGCGTTCCCGCAGGCTCAGCTCTGGCGGTGGATCGCGTGCTTTTCTCCAAGTATATCACCGACAAGATCGCTTCGCACCCCAATATCGAGATCATTCACCGCGAGGTGGAGAGCGTGGGGGAGGGCATTACCGTGGTCGCCACGGGTCCTCTTACCTCGGATTCGCTTTCCGCGCACCTGATCGACTCCCTGGGCTGCGGAGATCTGCACTTCTTTGATGCGGCTGCTCCCATCGTGGATTTCGCCAGCATCAATATGGACGTTGCCTATTTTGCCTCCCGTTACGATAAGGGAGACGCCGACTACGTCAACTGTCCCATGACGCGTGAGCAGTACGATGCCTTCTACGAGGCGCTCGTCTCGGCCGAGGAGGCCGAGCTGAAGGCCTTTGACCGCGAAAGCCAGAAGGACCTGAAGGTCTTTGAGGGCTGTATGCCGGTTGAGGTCATGGCAAGACGTGGATATGACACGCTTCGCTTTGGCCCGATGAAGCCGGTCGGTCTCATCGATCCCCGCGTGGGCAAGGAGGCCTACGCCGTAGTTCAGCTCCGCAAGGAGAACGTGGAGGGCACGATGTTCAATCTCGTGGGCTTCCAGACGCATCTGACCTTTCCCGAGCAGCGCCGCGTATTCCGCATGATCCCGGGACTTGAGAATGCCGAGTTTTTGCGCTACGGCGTAATGCATCGGAATACCTATCTCAATTCTCCCGACCTTCTTTCCCTCACCTATGCCATGCGTAACCGTCCGCAGACCTTTTTTGCCGGACAGATGACCGGTGTGGAGGGCTACGTGGAGTCGGCGGGAAGCGGCCTCGTCGCAGGCATCAACGCCGCCTGCCTGGCTCTTGGCAAGGAGGCTGTGCTTTTCCCCGAGGAGACCATGCTTGGTGCGATGGCGGCCTACGTCAGCCGCGGAGGCGTGGGAAAATTCCTTCCCATGAACGCCAACTTTGGCATCGTTTCTCCCCTTGGCTACCGCGTAAAGGGCGGAAAGACGGCGAAGAACGAAAAGCTGGCCGAGCGCGCTCTTGAGCGAATCGACGAGATCCGTGCCTCGGCTTTTGCCAGCGGGGAAGGCGCGATCGTAAAAAATCAGTAAAGGATCCGGCGTACGAATCGCCGTGTTGAGATCATATGAGAATCATTGTAGATGTCATGGGTGGCGACAGAGCCCCCGAGGAGACCGTTAAGGGCGTGATCATGGCCGCACAGGAGTTCAACGCGTCCTATATTCTGGTCGGAAATCGCTTTGAGATCGAACGGATCGCACAGGAAAATGATTTTGATATCCGAAGAATGGATATTGTTCATACAGAGACCGTGATCACCATGGAGGACGATCCGCTTTGCGTGGTACGCGGAAAGCAGGATTCCTCGATGTCCGTAGGTCTGCGTATGCTGGCCGAGGGGCATGGAGATGCCTTTGTCAGCACGGGCAATACGGGCGCTCTGTTTACGGGTGCTACGCTGATCGTCCGCAAGGCGAAGGGCGTTCTGCGCGCGGGCATTGGCGCGATCGTGCCCATGCAGGTTCCCGTTCTGCTTCTGGACACGGGAGCGAACATTGCCGTAACCGAGGAGAACCTCGAGCAGTTTGCCGTGATGGGCAGTGCCTACATGCGCAAGATGTACGGCTTGGAGAGTCCCCGCGTAGGTCTGTTGAACAACGGCGCCGAGGAATCCAAGGGAACACCTCTGCAGCAGGCCGCATACCAGCGTCTGTCTGCATGCAAGGAGATCCGCTTCGTCGGAAACATCGAGGGAAGCGTTGCGCCCTTTGATACCTGCGATGTCCTCGTGACCGACGGCTTTACGGGAAATATCTTCCTGAAAACGGTTGAGGGACTTGGAAAGATGCTTCTTTCCCGTCTCAAATCCGTCTTTTATGCCTCGACCATAACCAAGGTTGCCGCGCTTGGTGTCAAAAAGCAGCTGGCAGAGATGAAGAAGGACTACGATCCTTCCGAGTATGGCGGCGCACCGATTTTGGGCATTTCCAAGCCCGTCATCAAGGCGCACGGCTCCTCGGATGCAAAGGCCTTCAAGAACGCGATCCGTCAGGCGATCAATTACGCCGATTCGGGCGCGATCTACGATATTGCCGCAGCGGCAAAGGCGTACGCCGAGCGCCGCAAGGCGGAGCAAGAGCGCAAAAAGCAGGAGACGACGGAGCTCTGACGGCGTTTTGCCTCAACGGAACGATAAGAAATAAAGGGGAACGATCATGGCACTTCCTTTGACGGAGCTGGAAAAGAGAATTGGGTATTGCTTTCGCAACGCGGAGTATCTTCGCCGCGCGGTGACGCACTCCTCCTATTCCAACGAAACGGGAGCAAGAAATCACCATTTGCTTTGCAACGAACGGTTGGAATTCTTGGGAGATTCGGTTCTCTCCCTGATCACAAGTGAATATTTGTATCGGCAGTTTCCCGAGCTTCCCGAGGGAGATCTTACGCGCATTCGCGCGGCCGTGGTCTGCGAGGAGGCTCTGGCCTCCTATTCCGAGAAGATCGGTCTTGGCGACTTCCTTCTTTTGGGCAAGGGAGAGACCAATAGCGGCGGTGCCAAAAAGCCTGCCGTGATCGCAGACGCCTTTGAGGCGGTTCTCGCGGCCATCTATCTGGACGCGGGAGCGGAGGGACTTTCCGCGGTCTCCGCCTTCCTTCTGCCCCTGGTCAAGGAGGCGGTCGGACGTATCCCTACCTCCGGTGGCTACCATGCGGATTGCAAATCCGCGCTTCAGGAATTCATTCAACGGGACAAGGAGCAAAAGGGCGCACCGGAATACCGCCTGATCGGTGAAAGCGGCCCGGATCACAACAAGACCTTCGTCGTTGAGGTCTATCTGGATTCCAATTGCATCGGCCGTGGGGAGGGACACTCCAAAAAGCAAGCCGAGCAGGCTGCCGCGCGCGACGCGCTTACGCTGTTCGGGCTCGACTTCTGATGCAGCATTGCAACATCCCGATCTTCATTCCGCACATGGGCTGTCCCAATCAGTGCGTCTTTTGCAACCAGCGCTCGATCTCGGGGCGTAAGAGCTTTGACGTGCGCACCGTGCGCGAAGAGATCGAACGTGCTCTGCAAACGATTCCTGCCGAGGCCGAAGCCGAGATCGCCTTTTTCGGCGGCTCCTTTACCGGCATCGATCGGGATCTGATGATCAGTCTTCTCCGTACGGCGCAGGATTTCGTGGATGCTGGGCGCGTATCCTCGATCCGCCTTTCCACAAGGCCGGATTATCTTTCCGAGGAGATCCTCGGGCTGCTTTCGCGCTATTCCGTGCGCCACATTGAGCTTGGATTGCAAAGCATGAGCGACCGCGTTCTCGCGGCTTGCCGCAGAGGACACACGGCAAAGCAGGCAAGATGGGCTTGCCGCGCCGTCAAGGCGGCGGGATTTTCGCTGGTTGGACAGATGATGATCGGCCTGCCCGAGTCCACTCCCGAGGAGGAGGAGGCTACCGCGCGCGAGATCTGCGCGCTGGGAGCAGACGCCGCACGGATCTATCCGACCGTGGTGTTTTACGACACGCCGCTGTGCGCGCTTGCGCAGGCGGGTGACTATACGCCGCTTTCCTGTGAGGAGGCGGCAAAACGAAGCGCAAGGGCTCTGCGGATCCTTTGCGAGAGAGGCGTTCCGTGCATTCGGATCGGCCTTTGCGCCTCGGAGGAGCTGGTCTCTACCGAGACGGTCTATGCGGGACCAAACCATCCGGCACTCGGAGAGTTGGTCTGGAACGCATACTATTTTGACGAGGTCAGGACGCTGCTTGCGCGGGAAAAGCTTCTCGGGCGGCGCGTGATCCTGTCCGTTCCCGAAAAAGCGTATTCCAAGGTGATCGGTCAGCACCGTGCGAATCTTTCGCGCTGGTATGCGGAGACCGGCACCGAGATCTGCCGTGTGATCGCAGACAAAAAAACGAACGAGATCCGCGTATTCCCCGAGGAATACCGGAATCTTAAGGAGGAGCAACCGTGTATCTGAAATCGTTGGAAATGCAAGGCTTCAAGTCCTTCCCGGACAAGACCAAGCTGGTCTTCGACAATGCCGTTTCGGTCGAGCTTGCGCCCGAGAGTCCCTCGGCGCAGGGCGTGACCGTTATTGTCGGACCGAACGGATCGGGAAAATCGAATATCGCCGACGCCATGCGTTGGGTATTGGGTGAGATCTCGTCCAAATCCTTGCGCGGAAGCAAGATGGAGGACGTCATCTTTGGCGGCGCGGACAGCCGCCGTCCGATGGGATATGCGGAGGTCTCGGTTACCTTTGACAACCGCGGAGAGCTTGGCAGGCTGGATTGCCCCTACGATGAGGTCACCGTCACCCGACGCTATTACCGCGCGGGTGAGAGTGAGTACTTTATCAACCGCAAGGGCGTCCGTCTGAAGGATATTTACGAGCTCTTTATGAATACGGGTATTGGCCGCGACGGTTACTCGATCATCGGGCAGGGACGCATCGCCGAGATGGTCTCGCGCAAGAGTGAGGAGCGCCGCAGTACCTTTGAGGATGCTTCGGGAATCGCGAAGTATCGCTACAAGAAGAACGAGGCCGAGCGCAAGCTCAAGGACACTGAGGATAATATGATGCGTGT
>JAFNVK010000189.1 GCA_017379815.1 Clostridia bacterium | reverse complement strand
CGCACTGGGACTTGCCCAGGTCATGATGCAGCTTGGCATGTACGTCCCGGCTGAAGCGGCCTCCATCTCTCCCGTGGACGGCATTTATACGCATTTTCCCACCGGAGCTGAGGATACCATCGACAAGGGACGCCTTGGTGAGGAATGTGCGCGTCTTGGCGAGATCTTTGACTGCATCACCGGAGAGAGCCTCGTTCTTCTGGACGAATCGCTTTCCTCTACGGGAAGCTACGAGGCATCCTATATTGCCGCCGAGGTTCTGGGAGGTCTGGCACACGTTGGCTGCCGCTGTCTCTTCTCCACACACCTCCACGAGCTTGCCGCAGAGATCGATCGGATCAACGAGCGCTCGATGAAGGATCGCGGCGTTGCGATCGATACGCTGGTGGCGGGCATTGAGGGCGAAGGAAAACGCTCCTTCCGTATTACCCGCGCAAAGCCGGACGGCAAGAGCTACGCCAGAGATATCGCCGATAGCTACGGCCTGACCTACGAAAGCATTCTTTCCCGCGTGGACGGCGAAAAGGCCTGATTCCGTACCTCTTGCGCTTTACGCATGAAACAGAACGGCCACGTTGAGCAGAAGCAGATAGATCAGCCAGACGTCGTGCAGAACAAGAATGACGCCGGATAGGCGCGTGACGCGCGAAAAGCAGGAGCTGACCCAAACGCTCAGGCAAAGGAGCAGGATCGACAGTAAAACGCTAAGAAAGACCCGCCGCCAAAGAAAGAGCGTAGGATACCAAAGAAGCTCACCTGCATAAAGAAGCACGAATAAAAGGATGCCTTTATATCTTTCCCCTTCCCGTCCGCTGCTGCGGTAGCCAAGCACAAATCCTGCCGCGCAGCCGACGGTAAAGAAGGAAACGCTCCAAAGGAAGGCCATCCACCACGCCGGCGGGATCAGATCCCCGATCCCAAGCTCAAGGATCACACCGTAGGGTGAGCCTACGCCCGAGCGCACAAGGATCCCACCGATCAGACAAAGCAGACCGACAAGCAGCATGACGAGTGGATGTGAGCATTCCAGCTCGCGCGTCAGCCAGGCACGCACCGTCGTTTTTCCGTAACGCTTGCTATACATCAAGAAGCACCTCCTTGGAAAAGAAGGTGCTTCTTTTTTCTGCACCCTCGGTGCAATTTATGCACCGAGGGGTGGTATTATTCTGGCGAAGGATGGGATTGACCGTTTTGCTGCTCTTCTCCGTCCTCTTCCTCGATCTGTATGGGAGCGGAACGGTTATACGGGAGAGCTGTGCGCGAGGCGCCGAAGAGATTCCCTTCAAGATGCGCAAAATAGGCCTTCTCGGCGTCTGGGTTGGGAAGCATGGTAAGAGGATCGCCGAAATAGGCGTACTCAGCATCGGTGACGCGAACGCCGGGCGGGCGTGTGTGATCAAGCTGTAGAAGACCTACGAAAATACGGTTCTCCTCGGGCGTCCCTTCGTGCGCAACGCCGCCGTTTTGCCCGTCGTAGGGGCAAAGCACGTGCCGATGGCAAGAGGAAAGAGGAAGGTTGCTTCGTAGGAACCAGCCCACCGCCTCGCGGCTTCCGCGAGGATCAAGCAGGCAGGCGTTGCTCATTCGTTCTCCCGAATCTTGACAGAAGGAGAGGCGGATCACGTCGTCGGGGATCGGAAACTGCTCTTTTCCCCCTCTTTTTTGGGTGAGCGAGGTCATCACGTCGTTCCAAATGCCCGTGCATAGCGTCCTTCCCTTGAGCGGCTCGGGGTATTCGTAACCGCACCAAACCCCGCAAAGCAGCTCGGGCGTGTACCCGATGAACCAGCGGTCACCCTCGTTTGCAGTCGTTCCGGTCTTTCCGGCACATTCCACAAGCCCCCGCAGGGTGATCGAGGAGGCGGTTCCCTCCTTGACACAGCCCTCCAAAAGCTTCGTCATAATGGCCGCATTCCCGGGGGAAAGCACGCGCTCTGTACGGTCAGGCTTGGAGAGCAGAAGATTGCCCTCGGCGTCCAAAACGCGAAAATAGGATCGCCAAGCGTGATAGAGGCCGCCGTCGGCAAAGGGGGTATAGGCGGCGGTCATATCACGCAGAGTGACGCCAAGATTGAGCTGACCGAGAGCTAACGCGGCATAGTCGCAATCGTTTCCGCGACTGTCTGCGATCAAGGGGAGATGAAATTTCTCACGCACCGTCGAAAAGGAGCGTTCAAGTCCAAGCTCCTCCAGAACGCGAACGGCAACCGTGTTTGTTGAGTGGGCTACGGCATAGGATACCGTAGTCAGTCCGCGGTAAACACCGTTTGCGTTTCTCGGCCAAAGACTTTTTCCATCCTCCGAGATCCGAACGGGAACGTCGTCGTAGACGCTTCCCCAATGGATCAATCCGTTCTCCAGCGCAGGAGCGTAAACGCTGATCGGCTTGAGGCAGGAGCCGGGAGGACGAAGCGTTTGCGTGGCAAGGTTTTGCAATAGATTCCCCTTCTTTTCTCCTACCCCGCCTGCCACCCCTAGGATATCTCCGGTCTCGGGATGGATCAGGATCAGCGCCGACTGTGCCGACGCACCGCTCTGACTTATGGGAAGCCCCGAAAGCTCCCGATAGTAGTCCTCCACGGTGCTTTGGATCTCGGGATCCATGGCGACGTCGATCGAAAGGCCGCCGTAATTGATCCAGCGGGAGGCCTCT
>JAFNVK010000188.1 GCA_017379815.1 Clostridia bacterium | reverse complement strand
GGAAGGCGTTTCCAAGGATGAGGCTGAGAAGATTAAGGCTACCCTCACCGAGGCAGGCGCAACTGTTGAGATTAAGTAATCTCACCCAAAGCATCTATTGTCCGTCTGTCTAGATAACAGGATACGGCCCAAATGCAGATTCTGCATTTGGGCTGTTTCTTTTTTTCTCAAGCGCGACCGTTCTTCTCTTCGTGTCCGTAAAAAGGCGAATACCGCAGCTGCATTGTGCAGCCAAGGTATCCGCTTTTTCATTTTTTCGTATAAAGCCCCCCGTCGGTTGGCAAAATAGAGATAACGCCTTGGAAAGGATGGAAACGGATAGAATGAAGGAATTTCACTTTACAGTCAGCGACCCGAACGGCATGCACGCGCGTCCGGCCGGAGCCTTGGTTGCCTGCGCCAAGGGCTTCCCCTGCACCGTCCGCGTGCAATGCGGCGAGAAGGAGGTCGATGCCAAGCGCTTGCTCTCCCTGATGAGCTTGGGGGCGCGCTGCGGAACGCTCTTGACCGTCCGGGTATCGGGGGAGCGTGAGGAGGAGGCCGCACGCGCGCTGGAGGAGCTTTGCCGCACGCAGCTCGGACGCCCTGCCCCAAAGGAGGGCTGAAGCATGGATACGCGTAAGAGACGCGAGCGGCGGCTCGTATCCGGCATTGGCGTATCCGGCGGATGCGCAGCCGGACCTCTCTTTTTTCTCAACCGTGCAGAAGCAGAGTCGATCGATCCCGAGGAAAGTCTCCCCGCGTCCCCGGCGGAGGAGTGGGAGCGCCTTGCCAAGGCCTTGGAAACGGTCAAGGAGGAGCTCGGTCTCTTAGCCGAGCGCACGCAAGCCTCGGTTGGCGAGGAGGAGGCAGGGATCTTCCGCATCCACGCGATGCTTCTGGAGGACGAGGATCTGCTGGACGCCTTTCGCGAGGAGATCCTGCGAAAAGGAAAGAGCGCCGAAGACGCGCTGGAAGCAGGCGTGGATCGCTTTTCGGCCATTCTCGGCGCGCTGGACGATCCTTATCTTGCCGCCCGTACGGCCGATCTTGCGGATCTTGCCACGCAGGTCAGGCGCGCGCTGCGCGGAAGATCCTCCTCCCACGGGACGGCTCTGCCCTACCCCTGCCTGCTCGTGGCAGAGGATCTCTCCCCCTCCGAGACCATCCTGCTTGACCGCACCTCCCTGCTTGGACTGGTCACGCTTCGCGGAACGCCAAGCTCACATACCGCGATCCTGGCACGCGCCATGGGCATTCCCGCTCTGGTAAACGTGGGCAGCCTGGATCCACTCTACGACGGTGAGACTGCCCTGCTCGACGCCGTTGCCGAAACGCTCCTGCTCGCTCCTACCGAGGAGGAGGAGCTCGCCTTTCTCGAGCGCGTCGAGCGCGAAAGACGCATTGCGCGCGAGCACGAAGCATATCTCCACGCCCTTGGCGACCGTCCCGCCGTCACGCAAAGCGGCCGCCGCATCCTGATCTACGCCAATATCGGAGATGGGAGCGAGGTGGAAAGCGCTCTTGCCGGAGGTGCTGAGGGGATCGGCCTTTTGCGCAGCGAGTTTCTCTATCTCGGACTTGGCGAGCTCCCCTCAGAGGAGACACTCTTTCACGCCTACGCGGACGTCGTGTTGCGCATGGGGGATAAGCGCACCGTGATCCGCACGCTGGATGCGGGTGCGGACAAGCAGCTCCCCTATCTCGGTCTTCCGCAGGAGGAAAATCCCGCCCTCGGCATGCGTGCGATCCGCATCTGCCTTGCCCGTCGGGAGATGTTCAAGACCCAGCTCCGCGCTATTCTCCGCGCCTCGGCGCTCGGTCGCCTTGCCGTGATGCTTCCCATGATCGTTTCCCCTGCCGAGGTGCGTGCCTGCCGAGAGCTTCTTGACGAATGCATGCGTGAGCTGACGGCGGAAGGCAAGGTCTTTGACCAAAATCTTGAGTTCGGCATCATGATCGAGACCCCTGCCGCAGCCCTGCAGGCACGCGAATTGGCAGAGCAGGTAGACTTTTTCTCGGTCGGGACGAACGATCTTTTGCAATACACCCTGGCCGCTGACCGCCAAAATCCCCTGCTCGCCCAGCTCTGTGAGGAAAACCGCGAGCCCGTTCTCCGTCTGATCGGAGAGGCGGCCGACGCCATTCACGAAAAGGGCGGCTGGATCGGGGTGTGCGGAGAGATGGCGGCCGATCTGCGCCTGACCCAGCGCCTCTTGGCGCTTGGGGTGGACGAGCTTTCGGTCGCGCCCCCCTATCTGCTGAGCCTGAGACGGAGGGTGACCGAATGCGAGTGAAGAAAAAGCCCGTTTTTTGCGTAACGTACGCAAAATCACGTCCGAAAGGAGACCCCGTATGCGTTTTTCCAGAAAAAGCGGCCGCCTGCTGGCCGTAACCGACGGCAGGATCCTGCCCCTCTCCGCCGTTCCCGACGAGGCCTTTGCCTCGGGAATGCTTGGCGTCGGCTTTGCCATAGAGCCGAGCGCAGGAACGGTCTACGCGCCTGCCGACGGGCGGATCGAAAGCATCGCCGACGGCAAGCACGCCTATACCCTTCTGACCGAGGACGGTCTTGAGGTCCTCATTCACGTCGGGATCGACACGGTCTCGCTCGGTGGCGAGGCCTTTTTGCCCATGGTCTTTCCCGAAAGCGCGGTCAAGGCGGGAGACGTGATCGCCCGTGCCGATCTTGACCGCATCCGCGAGAAGGGCTTTTCCCCGATCATTCCCGTCCTCATCACCAACCCCGAGCAGCTTCGGGATTACACCCTCACGGAGGCCAAGGCCGGCCTTGGCGGACAGACCGAGGCGCTTGCCTACCGCAGAAAATAAACCCACAGGAGGCCATTTATGACAGACTCCCCTTCCACCGCCGCCCTTCCGCCGCAAAAGCAAAAGCGCGGAGGGCTGTTCAGCGTCCTGCAACGCGTAGGACGCGCCTTTATGCTCCCCATCGCCCTTTTGCCCGTGGCAGGGCTTCTTCTGGGCGTGGGCGCGTCCCTGACCAACAGCGCGATGCTCGAGACCTACGGGCTCCTGGGCATCATGGGACCCGGGACGGTCCCCTATTCCATCTTTTCGCTTCTTTCCGCCGTGGGGACCGTGATCTTTGACAACCTCCCCCTGCTCTTTGCGATGGGCGTTGCGCTCGGCATGGCCGAGCACGAAAAGGCCACCGCCACCCTCTCGGCGGCCATCGCCTTTTTCGTGATGCACGCCACCGTGAGCGCCATGCTCTCGATCAGCGGTATGCTGGAGAGCAATACCCTGCACGAGGGCATGATCGCGGACGTCGTGGGCATCCGCTCCCTGCAGATGGGCGTCTTCGGCGGCATCGTCGTCGGCCTTGGCGTGGCGGCGCTCTGCAACCGCTTCTACAAGATCCGTCTGCCCAGCGTCCTGTCCTTCTTTGGCGGCTCGCGCTTTATCCCCATCATCTCCACGCTGGTCTATATTCCCGTAGGCCTTCTGCTCTTTTTCCTCTGGCCCTACGTGCAAAACGGCATCTACGCCCTGGGCGACCTGGTTCTGCGCTCGTGATACGCGGGAACGCTGATCTACGGCTTTATCGAGCGCATTCTCATTCCCTTCGGTCTGCACCACGTCTTCTACCTGCCCTTCTGGCAAACCGGCGTGGGAGGCTCGGCACTGATCGACGGCACGCTGGTCTACGGCGCGCAAAACATCTTCTTCGCGGAGCTTGCCTCCCCCTCCACTAAGGTTTTCTCGGTATCGGCCACGCGCTTTATGAGCGGAAAATTCCCCCTGATGATCTTCGGCCTGCCCGGCGCGGCACTGGCCATGTATACCTGCGCAAAAAAGGAGCGCCGTCGGGTCGCGGGCGGACTTCTCCTCTCGGCCGCCCTCACCTCAATGCTCACCGGCATCACCGAGCCGCTGGAGTTCACCTTTTTGTTCGTCGCGCCCCTGCTCTACGTGATCCACTCGGTTCTGGCCGGGCTCTCCTATATGCTGATGCACCTGTTGAAGGTGGGCGTGGGCATGACCTTCTCGGGCGGACTGATCGACCTATTGCTCTTCGGTGTCCTGCAAGGGAATGCCAAGACAAACTGGATCATGATCCCCTTGGTGGGCTTGTTCTATTTTGTGCTTTACTTTTTCCTCTTCCGCTTCCTCATCCGCCGCGGCAATTACGCTACCCCGGGACGGGAGAGCGAGAACGATGAAACGAAGCTTTACACCCGTGCCGACTACAACGCCAAGCGCGAGGAGGAAAAGGGCGAGGATCTCTCCGCACAGATCCTTTTGGGACTTGGCGGACGGGAGAATCTGACGGCTCTTGACTGCTGCGCCACGCGTCTGCGCGTGAGCGTGCGCGACCCCGAGCGCGTTCGGGAGGACATTCTGCGAAGAACGGGGGCACTCGGCGTGATCCGCAAGGGCACGGGCGTGCAGGTGGTGTACGGTCCGCGCGTGTCGGTGATCAAAAGCGAGCTGGAGGACCATCTGAAGCAGATGAGCGACTGAACCTTTCCCTTTTTTGCTCACCGTGAGGACTTTTTTTCAAAAAAATGCGCTTTTCTCTTGCAATCCGGGAAATTATGGATTATAATATAGGTTGACAGAACGCCAAGGGCGCGGCTCTCCGCTCTCCGTTGGCGAACAACTTAGTTCAGGAGGAAATCCATCATGAAAATTCTGGTCGTCAATGCGGGCAGCTCCTCGATGAAGTATCAGCTTTTTGATATGACCACCGGCGACGTCCTTGCAAAGGGTATTTGCGAAAAGATCGGCATTACCCCCACCAGCGGAACCATTACCCACAAGCGTCCCAATGCGGACAAGTATTTTGCCGAGACGCCCGTGCCGGATCACGACGCGGCGATCTCCCTCGTGCTCAAGACCCTGAGCGACCCCGTCCTCGGCGTGATCAAGGACGCCTCCGAGATCGAGGCCGTCGGCCACCGCTTCGTGCATGGCGGCAAGAAGATCAAGGAGTCGGTTCTCCTGGACGATGAGGTGCTCTCCTACGTCGAGTCCATCGTTCCCCTCAATCCCCTGCACGGCCCCGCATCGCTCAAGGGCGTTGCCGCCTGCAAGAAGGCTATGCCCGCCGTTCCTCAGGTCGGCGTGTTTGACAGCGCCTTCTACGCCGAGATGCCCGAGGAGTCCTACACCTATGCGATCCCCTACGAGTGGACCGAGAAGTATGACATCCGCCGCTACGGCTTCCACGGCACCTCCCACCGCTACGTCTCCCAGGAGGCGGCAAAGCTTGTGGGCAAGCCGATCGAGGAGCTGAAGATCATCACCTGCCACCTCGGCTCGGGCTCTTCCGTTTCCGCCATCAAGAACGGAAAGGCCGTGGATACCTCCATGGGCTTTACTCCCCAGGGCGGTCTCCCCATGGGCACGCGCTGCGGCCCGATCGATCCCTCCATCGTCACCTTCATGATCAAGCAGGGCTACACCGCCGACGAGGTGGACAACTACCTCAACAAGAAATCGGGCGTGATCGGCGTTTCGGGCGTATCGAGTGACGCGCGCGAGGTCTGGGCTGCCGTGGAACAGGGCAACCACAGAGCCGAGCTTGCCATGAAGTTGATCATTCACTATGCAAGACAGCTCATCGGCAGCTATATCGCCGAGATGAACGGCGTGGACGTGCTCGTTATGACCGCAGGCCTTGGCGAGAACGATAACCTCGTCCGCAACGGCATCTGCACCAACATGGAGTACCTCGGCATCAAGATCAACGAGGAGCTCAACCTCAACGCTCCCCGCGGCTCTCTGATCGATCTGACGGCAGAGGGCTCCCGCGTAAGGGTCCTCGTCATTCCCACCGACGAGGAGCTGATGATCGCCAAGGACACCGAGGCGTTGGCAAACAAGTTCTACGCCGCAAACTAAACCGAAGGCAAAGAAAAACGGACCCGATGCAGCTTGCATCGGGTCCGTTCGTTATGCATTTGTCGGGGCCCTTCTCCGCTCTTTGCTTCAGGCGTTGAAGGTGAATGCGCGGCGGTTGTAGTCGGCGCAAACGGCGTTGAGGCTCTTGATGTGCAGATACAGCGCGTAAAGCGAGCCAAGTCCGCAGATCAGCGCGCCAACGAGATACCAGAGCAGGAACTTGACGCCGTCGATCTCTACACCGGGGGCGTTATTTCTTCTGCCGTAGTCCGCAAGGCGCTCGGCCGTGCCGTACCACCAGAGGATGGAATAGATGCCGCAGGTGATCAGAGAGAGGAAAATGAAGCCGAGAAGGCCCGTGGTGTGCTTTCCGTCCTCCCGGCAGGCCTCGTTGACGTCAGCGGCCAGGCTGTGAATAAAGAAGAGCTCGTAGATGCCGCAGGTAACGAAGCTGAGCAGGATCAGCTTGAGAAGTCCGCGATCGGTGTTGAGTTGTCTCATGGGAATACTTCCTTTCCAAAGATGTTTTTCGGGTGCTCTCCCGTTCAACGCCCGAATGCGCGGAGGATCCCCTCGGCAACACGCGCCGCAAGGCTGTTCTCCGGCGTGCAGGCAAGCACGGGGTCATGCAAAACGAACATACGGTAT
>JAFNVK010000187.1 GCA_017379815.1 Clostridia bacterium | reverse complement strand
ACGAGCCCTTTCTGCGTCTCTTGGACGTCAGCGACGCCACGGGGCGCGTGCATGACAAGAAGCAATCCAAGTTCCGCCAGATCAACCGCTTCCTGGAGCTGATCCGCGATTGCCTTTCCGCCCTTCCCAAGGAGGGAGAGCTTCGCATCTGCGATCTCTGCTGCGGAAAGAGCTATCTTTCCTTTGCGGTGTACCATTATTTTACCCACGTGCTCGGACGTCGGGTGCGCATGACGGGCGTGGATCTCAAGCCCGACGTGATCGCCTATTGCAACGAGGTGGCAAAAAAGCTGGGCTTTGACGGTCTGGAATTCCTTTGCGGCGACGTGGGCCGCTACGACGCAGGAGAGCACGTGCATATGGTCATTTCGCTCCACGCCTGCGACACGGCTACCGACCTTGTGCTGGGTCGGGCGATGGACTGGGGGGCTGACGTGATCCTCTCCACCCCCTGCTGTCACCACGAGCTCAATCATACGCTGAATTGCGCGCCGCTCGCCTTTATTGCCGAGCATTCCATGCTCCGCCAGAAGCTTTGCGACGCCGCCACCGATGCGCTCCGACTCAAGCTGCTTGCCTCGAAGGGCTACGCCGTTTGCGCGCTGGAGCTGATCGATCCCGAGGAAACACCCAAGAATATCATGCTGCGCGCGCTCAGAAGACCGCACTTTGATCCCGCATCCCCTGAGGCGGAGGCGCTGCGCGCGGAATACGCCGCGGCAAGAGCCTTTTTGCTGGGCGGCTAAGGAGGAAACCGTCATGTTCAAGCTCTTTTCCCGAAAAAAAGATCCCAACAGCAAGCAATACCGTTGGGAGATGGCCAGACAGATGGCCAATCATCATATTCGCTACGTCACCGAAAAGATCGACGGCGTTGAGGAGGTCATCGGCAAGAACGGCGGACTCAATATCCGCGACGACGAGCTGTTGGTCTTTGCCTCGGCGGACGTGATCTTCCGCTGCAAGATCGAGCAGATGCAGGCCTGGGAGCTGCTCTCCAAGGACGGCGTCGTCATCACCGCGCCCGACCTTGAGCATGACGGCCGCGAGCGCACCATCATCGTGTTCTACGTCTACTACCGTTAAGTGAACAAAACGAAAGCGCCGCTTTTCCAATCGGAAAAGCGGCGCTTTTTCGGTAACACCCGAGGGATGAGGTCAGTCGTTTTTCTGCTCCTCGGCGGGCAGATCCTCCTCGTCGGGCTCGTCGGCAAAGGCCTCGGCGATCGTGAGGTGATGCGCGGGAGCCTCCTTGGGGGTGATATCCCCGGCACGCACCAGCGCGATCTTGGTCAGCATAGGTCCCACCAGCTCGTAGATCATCACGGCAAAGAGAACGATGCTGCGCACCGTCGATCCGCTCTGCAGCATGGTTGCCGCGGTGATGGACATACCAATGGCAACGCCCGCCTGGGGGAGCAGGGTAACGCCGAGATAGCGAACGATCGAGGGAGCGCAATGAACCGCCTTGGCGCTGAAGTAGGAGCCCAGGTACTTGCCGAGTGCACGGAAGATGATGTAGATCACGCCGACCAGAATAACGATCCAGTCGTTGAAGACGCCAAAGTCAAGCTGTGCGCCGCTGATGACGAAGAAGAGGATGAAGATGGGCATGGTCCATTTGTCGGTCTTTTCCATCAGCTCGTCGGCCGAGGAGCAAATGTTGCAGAAGAGCGTGCCCAGCATCATGCACACGAGCAGGGTGGAAAAGCCGATGTGCAGCTCATTCTGGAAGGTATATTCCAGCTTGGAGAGCGCGATGGTGAGAAGCACGAAGGTAATGGAGATACACAGACGCTTACTGTTTGACTTGAACATCTGCTCCACTCCCGAGAAGATCAGGCCGGAAACGGCACCGAGGATCAGGGAGAGCAGGATCTCGAGAACGGGGTTGACCAGCACCGAGATCAGGGTAATGTTTCCGCCACTCTCCAGTGCACGTGCGATTCCAAGGGAGGCCGCAAAGCAAACAAGTCCCACGGCGTCGTCCAGTGCAACGATGGGGAGCAGAATGTTGGTCAGGGGTCCCTTTGCCTTATACTGCTTAACGACCATCATGGTTGCGGCAGGAGCGGTTGCGGTCGCGATCGCGCCGAGCGTGATGCAGACCGAGAGGGGGAGCTTATCCTCGCCGAGGATGAAGTGCAGAAGGATGAGCAGAGCGTCCACCAGCAGCATGGCGGCGATCGCCTGCACACAGCCGATCACGGTTGCCTGCTTTCCCGTCTTTTTCAGAGAGGAAAGCTTGAACTCGGTGCCGATGGCAAAGGCGATAAAGCCGAGAGCAACGTCCTGGATCAGGGTTGCCATCGAGGACATCGCCGCCATGTCGCCGAACATTCCCGTAATGCCGAAGCGGCCAAGGCAGTAGGGGCCGATCAGCACGCCAGCCAGGAGATAGCCCGTAACGGCGGGAAGCCCAAGGGGCTTGACGATACGGGACAGAAACAGGCCCGCAAACAGGGCCAGAGAAAGGGTAAACAGAATCGAAAATTCGTGTTCCATGATGCTCGTCCTTCATTCATACTGTGTTTTCTTGCGCGGAGGCAAGGGCATACGCGCGTACGCGCTACGATAAATAAGGTTGCCTTTTGCAAAAGCAACAGCCTCCATTATAGCTTCTTTTTGCCTTTCTGTCAATGTTCGTTTTTCACAAAGAAGCGCAAGTTCCGAGCGAAAAAACTGGCAGTTCTCACGTTTTCTCTTGCCGTTGCAGGTCTCCTTTGGTGCTAAGGGAAGGAAAAAATAAAAAAATCCGAAAAAAGCTCTTGACAAATGCCGTGGGAGGGTATATACTGTTAAAAAATCCAAACCGATGAGGAAGAGGAGTAGCAGGCGTAAGCCCTTTCAAAGAGAGCCGCGGACGGTGGAAGCGTGGCAAAGGAGCGGCTGTGAATGGACTTCCGAGGGCGGACCGAAGAGCGAGATCGCTTGGTAGGCTCCGACGGGGCGCGCGCCCGTTACCCATAGCGCCGCATATGTTTTGTATGTGCAGAGGGGAAAAGCCAGGCTTTTCTAACCGGGTGGTACCGCGGATCTTACGTATTCGTCCCGATCATGACGCATGATCGGGGCTTTTTGTTTTTTTACCGAAAGGAGAGGGCGTATGTTTATCTTAAAGGAGCGATGGCGAGACTGAAGGAGCCGTTTTCGTTTACTTCTATCCGTCAGATCAGTTCAAAATCCATAGAAAAGAGGAAATTCTACCATGAAAAAAGTTGTTTCGATCCTGCTGGCCGCGCTCATGCTCGTGCTCTTCGCATTGACCCTTGCTTCCTGCAATACGCATACCATGACCCCTGCCGAGAAGATCGCGGCAGGCGAGACGCTCAAGGTGGGCGTGATCCAGTATATGAGCCATCCTTCCCTTGACAACTGCTACGAGGGCATTCGCGAGGCGCTTCTCGCATCCGGCATCAAGATGAACGTTGAGCGCCAGACCGGCTCTGCCGCCTCTGCCGATTCGGATTGCAGCATCACCGCCGAGAACATGGTGGCCGCAGGCTATGACATCATTATCGCCATCGCCACTCCCGCCGCCGCGGCGGCCTTTGCGGCAACCGAGAACACCGATATTCCCGTGATCTTCTGTGCCGTATCCGACCCCGTCGCGTCCGGCCTGGTGCAGAGCGTGGAGACCCCCGGTGACAGCTGCACCGGAACCTCCGACGTGCTTGACCTTGCCGCTCAGCTCGCGCTGATCCGCGCCATGCAGCCCGACGTCAAGAGCATCGGCGTGCTTTACACCTCCTCCGAGAGCAATTCGCTCTCCAACCTTGCCGTATTCCGTACCCTGTGCGAGCAGAACGGCATTGAGCTGGTCGCCAAGGCCGTGCAGTCTGCATCGGATATTCCCGCGGCGGCCGCAGATCTTGCCTCCCGCGTGGATTGCATCAACAACTTTACCGACAACAACGTGGTCAATAACCTTTCCGTCCTCCTGACGGCGGCCGAGAACAACGGCATTCCCGTTTACGGCTCCGAGGTGGAGCAAGTCAAGAAGGGATGCCTTGCCGCGGTATCCATCGATTACGTTGCCCTTGGCAAGGTCACGGGCGAGATGGCGCTGGACGTCCTGCGCGGAGCGGATGCCGCAACGATGGCGGTCAAGACCATTACCGACGCAACGCCCGTCATCAACACCGAGGTCCTCGAAGCCCTTGGCATGACCATGCCCGAGGCATACCGCGACGTTGCCGAGACGGTGACCACGGACTGACGGAGAGGCATGATGCAGACGCTACTTGCCACCGCTGAGGTCTTTTTGCGATCCGGCTTCGTCTTTTCGCTGATCGCGATGGGCTATTATATTTCCTATACGCTTCTGGATTTTCCCGATCTGACGGTGGAGGGAACCTTCCTTTCGGGCGCCGCCGTCTTTGCGATCCTCATTCATCACGGCGTCAACGCCTGGATCGCGCTCGTTGCCTCCTTCCTCGTGGGCTTTTTGTTCGGCACGCTTACGGGCATTCTGCACGTCAAGCTCCGCATACGCCCCCTGCTTTGCGGCATTCTTGTGTCCACGGCACTGCTTACGGTCAACCTGATCGCGGTGAGTGCGGGCATGACGGGCGACTTTTCGGGCGAGTCCACCTCCCAGATCTCCTACGGTCGGGGAGCGGCCACGCTGGACAACGTTTTTCCCATCAATCTGATCCCGCCTCGCATTCCGGGGCTGAACCTGGCCCTGCGTGAGCTGATCCTGTTTGCACTTTTGGCGATCCTGTTCAAATATCTTCTGGATTGGTTTCTCTCCACCAAGCGGGGCATGCTGCTTCGCGCAACGGGAAGCAACGATCGCTTTGTGACAACGCTGGCCAAGGATTGCGGAAACAGCAAGATCCTCGGCCTTGGGATCGGAAACGCCTACGCCGCCGTGGCGGGTGCACTCTATACGCACATCAGCGGCAACGTGAACCAAAGCATGGGCACGGGCACGATCGTGATCGGTCTTGCCTCGCTCATTATCGGCCTTTCGGTCTTCAAGCGGGTGCGCTTTTTGCGCCCGAGCACCAAGGTCATTCTCGGCGCGCTTCTCTATCAGCTCTGCCTGACGGTGGCGCAGAAGATGGGTGTACCGAGCGCCTACAACAAGCTGATCATGGCGGTGCTCTTCACGGGCGCACTGCTTCTGAGCCGTCGCGGCCGCGCGGCAAAGCAAGCCGCCGCAGGACGGGAATGAGGGGGCGAGAATATGTTAGAGCTTCGTAACGTGACCAAGATCTATAACCCCGGAGAGGTGACCGAGAATTGCCTCTTTCAGGATTTTTCCCTGCAGATCGCGGACGGCGAATTCGTTTCGGTCGTCGGCTCGAACGGCAGCGGAAAGACCTCCATGCTCAACATCATCTGCGGATCGATCCCCGTGGAGAAGGGTGAGCTTCTTCTGGACGGCAAGGACATCACGCATCTGCCCGAGCATCGCCGCTACGAGCAGATCGGCAGAGTGTACCAGAACCCCGCGATGGGGAGCTGTCCCGACCTGACCATTCTGGAAAACCTCTGCCTTGCGGAGAACAAAAACAAGCCCTTCGGCTTTGGCCGCGCCGTTGACCGCAAGCGCGCGGCGCATTTTGCCGAGATGCTTCGCCCTCTGGGCCTTGGCCTTGAGGAAAAGCCGGACGTCCTCGTGGGTGCGCTCTCGGGCGGACAGCGGCAGGCGCTCTCGCTTTTGATGGCGACGATGACGCCCATTCGCTTTCTCATTCTCGACGAGCATACCGCCGCGCTTGACCCCAAGACGGCTGAGATCATCATGGAGCTGACCGACCGCATCGTGCGTGAAAAGAAGCTGACCGCCATTATGGTCACGCACAACCTGCGCTACGCGGTGGAATACGGCAGCCGTATGCTGATGATGCACAAGGGAAGCGTGATCCTTGATAAGACGGGCGAGGAGAAGGCCGCCGTCACTGTCGCGGACCTTCTTGCCACCTTCAACGACATCAGCATCGAGTGCGGAAATTAAAAAAGCGAAAAACGCCGCCATCCCTCGGGATGGCGGCGTTTTTTTTGTATTGCACTTGGTTTATGCTGCGGTAACGTCCACGTTTCTGTTGTAGTTGTCGCAGAAGACGTAGAAGCTGTAGATCGGAATGCAGGTCAGGATGAGCAGGAGCAGGGGAGAATCGGTGGGCTGGGTAGAGGTGCCCTTTGCCTTGGAGATCTCAACCTGGAGCTTTTCAAACTGATACATCCAGACGATGGTGTAGATGCCGCAGGTCACGCAACCGATCAGCAGGGCGGGAATAAAGCCCATGATCTTCTTTGCGCCGCACTGCTCGGCCATCTTGTTGCTGTTGGAGGTCATCACGATCCACATGTAGAGGCTGTAGATTCCACAGGTGACGATGTTGAGAAGAAACGCGGTGATCCAGTTGAACTTTTTCATAATGTTTTTCTCCTTTCCTCGATAACGAGTAACTTCATTATAGCACTCTTTTCTCGCCTTGTCAAGCCCTTTCTGTGCCGCGGATTTTTGCCTCTTTTTTCTTCGGGGCGGGGAATTAACAAAACGCAAACGTCTTCGCCTACACCTTCGGCAGCATCGGCGCGATCGTCATGGGCGCGGGCATGAGCCTTGTGATGACCGAGATCGGCGCGGTGATCGGTATCGCGTCCGCGATGGTTCCCGGCATCGTCATCGGCGCACTCGGTCTTCTTATGGCCGCCGTCAACTATCCGATCTATAAGCGCATTCTCGGCGCACGCAAGAAGAAGTACCGCGCAGAGATCCTTTCACTCAGCGACAAGATCGCAAATGCGTAAGGGAAGGGGAGCGCAAGATGGGAATCAAAGCCTTTTTTAAGCGCGCCTTCGCCGACATGAAGGAGAGCGCCAAAGCACAGCACGAGGCGGATCGGGCGGAGCTCGCCGCCGCCCGTGCCGAATCCCGTGCGCAATTTGAGGAGAACCGCGGTCGCAACACCTACGCCAAGGCCAAGGCCGAGGCGAAGAGAAATTGGGATGCGGCGCACGAGTCTCCTGCCTCCCGCACGGCCAAGATGAGGGAGGAGAATGCCCAAAGAGCCGCGGCCGCCAAGGCGCGGACTGCGGCCGCAGAGGCACGCCTTGATGAAGCAAAGAAACCTTTGCATTGACAAGTCGGCTTTTTTGTGCTATAATAAGATGCTGCTCTGCCGAACGGGGCGAGCGGGAATGCTTTTTGGTATGGAGAAAGCCGTATGGATGAGATAAAAACAATCGTGGCCAGGAATATTTCCGAGCTTCGTCAGGCCAACCACATGACGCAGCTGGATCTGGCCGAAAAGCTGAATTACTCGGACAAAACGATCTCCAAATGGGAGAGAGCGGAGTCCACTCCGGATATTGCCGTTCTGATCGAGATCGCACGGCTCTTCGGCGTGACGCTGGATTATCTGGTGCAGGCCGAGCATGACGTGCAGGAGATGCAAAAGCCCTCCTCCGAGGAGCCGAAATACAACCGCCGGGCGATCGCCTACATTTCGGAGAGCGTTGCCTGGATCGTGGCGATCGTGGCCTTTATCATCACCACGCTCATCATGGGGCGGGTGACCTTCCAGTTTCTGTATTTCGTTTACGCTCTGCCGGCGGTCTTGATCGTCCGATTGGTCTTCAATTCGATCTGGTTCAATCCGAGGCGCAATTATTACATCATTTCGCTGCTGATGTGGTCACTTCTGGCGGCGGTCCATCTGACGTTCTGGCATTTTGAGATCAATATCGCGTTGATCTATCTGCTCGGTGTGGCAGGCCAGGCCGTGATCCTGCTCTGGTCGCGCATCAGCCGACCCAAGCGACAAAAGAACTGAATTTGAGCCCCGTTTTGGCCAAAAACGGGGCTTTTTTCATGGATTCTACGATTCGTAGAGTCGTAGAGAGACAACTCTACGGCAGAGGAGAGGAAGAGTAGACCTCCTTTTTCGACTCTTTTCTTGACATTTTCCATAAACATTGGTATACTGTACGGGAAATCTATTTTAAGGAATGCGAAAAAGGAGTACGCACCCGCATGCATAACGCCACTCGTGAAATTCCAATCTTTTTTTCCACCGATGACAACTACATTCCCTACCTCGACGTGGCGATCCGTTCGCTGATCGCAAACGCCTCGAGGGAGTTTTCCTATCGCTTGATCGTGCTCAACACCGGCCTTGACGAGGCGAACGTCCGCCTGGTCAAGCAGAACGAGGAGGAGGGCTTTACCATCGATTTCGTGGACATCTCCCGCGAGGTGGAGGAGATCAAGTCCCGCTTCAAGAACGTGTATCACTTCTCGGTCGTCACCTACTACCGCCTCTTTATCGCCTCGCTTTTCCCGCAGTACGACAAGGTCATCTACCTGGATTGCGACCTCGTGGTGCTTGGGGATATTTCCAAGATGTATGCGATCGACATGGGCGAAAACATTATCGGCGCAGGACCGGAGCAGTTCGTGCGCAGCACGCCGGAGTTCCGCCGTTACGCTGAGGTCGCGCTTGGCGTGAACCCGGACGGCTACGTCAATGCGGGCGTTCTGCTGATGAATCTTGCGGAGTTCCGCCGCTGCGAGATCGAGGAGCAGTTCGTTCGCCTGATCACCGAGCAGGATTTTGACCTTCTCGACCCGGATCAGGCTTATCTGAACTATCTCTGTCTTGGCAAGATCTACGAGCTGCCCAACGGCTGGAACAAGGAGCCCATGCCCGTTCCCTGCCAAGGGGAAAAGAGCATCGTGCATTACGCGCTCTACAAAAAACCCTGGCAGTATGACGACGTGATCGACGGCGAGTACTTCTGGCAGTACGCCGAGCAGTCCCCCTACTACGGCGAGATCCGTCGCCGCAGGGAGAGCTTTGGCGAGGCCGAGCGCCTGGCAAAGGAGGCCACCGCCGTGGAGATCCTCGAGCACGCGCTGAAGATCGTGGAATCCGACGTGACCTTTGCCAAAACACTATGCAAGAAATGAGATGGACGTAATGGAACAATCTGCACATAAATTGGAGCTGCTCCGCCGCATTGCCGAGCTTGAGAAAAAGGAGCTGTGGCACCTGGACGTGGAGGACGATCCCGAGACCTATCCGCTTATGCCGGATCAGGTGGATTATCTGAACGAGAAGCTCTCCAGCCGCATCAAGAATAAGATCGCCAATATCGCAGGCTCGCGCTTTTTTGACCGCATGATCGCCAACCGTCAGCTGATCATCAAGGAGGTGCGGGGCATTGAGAACTTTACCGCCGTTAAGGGCGGCTGCCTTGTGACCTGCAACCATTTCAGCGTGTGCGATAACTACGCCGTTTGGGTAGCGCTCCGCGACTACATGGGGGGCAAGATGCTCTACAAGGTCATTCGCGAGGGCAACTACACCAATCCCCCAAAGGGCTTTGGTCTGTTCATGCGGCATTGCAACACGCTGCCGCTGTCGAGCCAGATGGCAACGGTCAAAAAGTTCCTTCGCGCCGTCAAGGTGCTGCTTGAGCGCGGCGAAACCATCCTGATCTATCCCGAGCAGAGCATGTGGTGGAACTACCGCAAGCCGAAGCCCCTGCAGGACGGTGCGTTTTCTCTGGCCGTCCGCAACAAGGCGCCCATCGTTCCTATCTTCATCACCATGGAGGATAGCGACGTTCCGGACGGAGATGGCTTTTACGTGCAGGAGTACACGCTCCACATCCTGCCGGCGATCTATCCCGACCCGACGCTCTCGAGCGCTGAGGCGAAGGAAAGAATGAAGAAGGAGAACTACGAGGCTTGGGTCAGGACCTACGAGGAATTCTACCAAAAGCCTCTGGTGTATGCAGAAACATGAAGCTCTATCTTACCGTCATCGGCGTCGCCATGGCCGTGATTGCGGCCGTCAATATCGCGCTTGGCACGGCGTCCTGGTATTACGCCGTCATCGCCACCGTCTGGTGCACCGCGCTGCAGTTTGCGCTTGACGGGTCCTTGGCCATTCTGATCAACAAGATGCCCGACCGCTGGTTTGGGGTGGACAATCCGCATTACCGCGTGTCGGAAGGGGAACGGAAGCTTTACAAAAAGCTCAAGGTGCGGCTCTGGAAGGACAAGGTCTGGGAGCTTGGCGGCCTTGGCGGCTTTAGCAAAAGGATCCTCCGCGAGCCCGACGATCCCGCCTACATCGAGCGCTTCATCATCGAGTGCAACAAAGGAGTGCTTACGCACAGGCTGTCCTATCCCGCAGGCTTTTTGGCCATGCTCACCCTGCCAAACGTTTGTGCATGGACCATCGCGCTCCCCGTGGCGCTGGTCAATCTCTATCTCAACATTCTGCCCACGCTGGTTCTGCGCTACAACACGCCCATGCTGCAAGGCATTCTGAAGAGACTGCGCCGTCGGGCAAAATAAAATCACGGCTTTTTCAAGGCAACGCGTTTTGGCGTGATACTCCAAGCGGAATATCACTGAAGCCGCAAGGCTTCAATATCGCTTCTGCGTTGCAAAAATATCACTCTTTGCGAAAGCAAAGACGATCACTAAAAAGCAGAAGAAAAGAGAGAACGAAGTGTGTTTACTCACTTCGTTCTCTCTTTCTGCTTTATTGCAGGTTCTGCATTGGTCAAGTAAATGCAATAGGGCGGTGGTTTTCTTTCAACAATGCGGAGGGGCGTTCCTCGTCGGGCGTTTTTTCTTTGCCTTGTGCCGGCGGCTTACTTCATCAGCTCGTCGGTCAGGCGAAGGATCTCGGGCGCGAGCTTCTTGCGTTTTGCCTTGACGATGGCGTTGTAGATGGGATAGGCGAGGCTTGCGAGAATTCCGCCGACGATGCCAACGATAATGCCGATCGCCATGGCTAAATCACTATGCGAGCCGAGGATCGCTCCAATGTCGGTCATGCACAGGCTCATT
>JAFNVK010000186.1 GCA_017379815.1 Clostridia bacterium | reverse complement strand
CAAGCGTGATCCTGGTCATCGGCGTCAACGGCGTGGGCAAGACCACCTCCATCGGCAAGATCTCCAACCAACTGCGCAAGCAGGGCAAGCGCGTGGTCGTTGCGGCGGCGGATACCTTCCGTGCGGCGGCGATCGATCAGCTGGCCGTCTGGTGTGAGAGAGCAAAGGTCGAGCTGGTGCGCCAGAACGAGGGAAGCGATCCCGCAGCCGTCGTTTTTGACGCCTGCCACGCTGCTAAGAATAAGAAGGCCGACGTGCTGATCATCGACACGGCAGGACGTCTGCACAACAAGACCAATCTGATGAACGAGCTGGCCAAGATCAACCGCGTCATCGACCGTGAGCTTCCCGGTGCTTCGCGCGAGAATCTTCTGGTGCTTGACGCCACCACGGGACAGAACGCGATCTCCCAGGCCAAGGAGTTCAAGAATGCGGCAAGCCTTACCGGCCTCATTCTCAACAAGCTTGACGGAACCGCCAAGGGCGGCATCGTCATTTCGATCCGCAAGGAGCTGAACATTCCCGTCAAATTCATCGGCGTCGGCGAGAAGCTGGACGATATGCAGGAATTTGACCAGAAGGAATTTGTCAGCGCACTCTTTGAATAACAGGAAAAACCGTCTATGAAATTTGTATTGGCATCCCGCAATCCCAAAAAGATCGCGGAGCTTCGCACCCTGCTTTCCGCTCACCTGACGGACGCCGAGGTCCTCTCGCTGGACGACGTCGGCATTCTCGGGGAGATCGAGGAGAACGGTGCCACCTTTGAAGAAAACGCCCTGATCAAGGCACGCGTTGCCGCCACGAGCGGGTATATCGGCCTTGGCGACGATTCGGGGCTTTGCGTGGACGCGCTCAACGGCGAGCCGGGCATCTATTCGGCGCGCTACGCAGCACGCACGTCTGCACTGACCGACCACAGCGACGAGGAGAACAACCGCGTCCTTCTGGAAAAGCTCAACGGCCTCTCGCCAGAGGAGCGCACAGCGTCCTTCGTTTGCTGCTTTGCCTGCGTTTATCCCGACGGACGGGAATTTACCGTTCGCGGCGAGGCGAAGGGAAGGATCCTCTCCGCGTATTGCGGCGACGGCGGCTTTGGCTACGATCCGCTCTTTTTCTACGAGCCCTTGAACAAGACCTTTGCCCAGCTGACGCCGGCGGAAAAGAATCGCATCTCGCACCGCGCGCGTGCGCTTGAGGCCTTTGCCAAGACACTTCTTCACAAGGAGGGCTTGGCATGAAGTATTCGGATTATTATTTTTCCACAGGAGTACGCATTCGTGCGATCCTCTTTGGCATTCTCTCCGGTGCCATCACATGGTTCATCTTTGGGTGGCAGCTTGGTGTGCTTATCGGAGCTGTGGGTGCTCTCCTGCATTCCTTCATCCTCCCGTGGATGCTTTATCGGGCGGATCTCCCCTATATCCGCCTCAAGAATACGCTTCCCAAGCCCTTCCTGATCGATGCGCGCGTGCGCTTTACGGTCAAGGACGGCACGGTTGGCGGCTTCTTCGTCCTCACCGACCACTCGATGATCTTTCTTTCGCTTGAGCGCGGCAATCACCGCTTGGAGCTGAGCCGCAAGGACGTTCGCTCGGTCATTGCCAACGAGGACTTTACGATCAGTATATTTTTGAATGACACACAGTTCATCCGCGTCATGTCCGCCGCCACCGAGGAGATGCTTGACATCCTTCGGCAGAACGGATGGAGCGTATCGGGCTGAGGAAAGGAGCTCTATGATCACATCTAAGCAAAGAGCATATCTGCGCGGACTGGCCAACGATCTTTCCCCCATCATGCAGATCGGGAAGGGTGGCCTGACCGAGAATATGCTAAAGACCTTTTCGGACGCGCTTGAGGCACGTGAGCTGATCAAGCTGACCGTGCTGGAAAACAGCGGCGAGAATCCCAAGGAGCTATTGCAGGTTCTGGCCGCACAGCTTGGAGCCGAGCCCGTTGCTGCAACGGGACGCAAGATCGTCCTTTATCGCGCTTCAACGAAGAAGCCCACCATCGAGCTTCCCCGAGCATGACGCGTATCGGTATTTACGGGGGAACGTTTTCTCCTCCGCATAACGGACATATTGCGGCGGCCAAGGCTTTTATGGAGCAGATGTGGCTGGATATTCTTTACGTCATTCCCGCTGCCACTCCGCCGCACAAGCAGATGACCTGTGCTATCTCTCCCGAGGATCGGCTCAATATGTGCCGTCTGGCTTTTTCGGAGATGGAGGGCGTTTACGTCAGCGACATGGAGATCCAACGCGGTGGCAAGAGCTACACGGTTGACACTCTGCGGGAGCTGACAGGCGAGGATCGCAGACTCTTTCTGCTTCTCGGCACCGACATGATGCTTTCGCTTGGCGAGTGGTATCGACCGGACGAGATCTTCCGCCTTTCCTATCCCGTCTATATCCGACGGGAGAAGGATGCGATCCTTGATCAGCGGATCATTCAAACGATCGCCGATTACAACGAAAAATACGGCAAGGTCGTTCGCAGGATCGTTACCGAGCCGCTTGTGATCTCTTCCAGTGAGATCCGTCGGCGTTTTGAAGCCCGGGAATCGGTGGAGGGACTTTTGCCTCCGTCGGTGGAAAAATACATTCGTGACAAACATTTGTACGGTTGAAGCCCGAGGAGACGTGAAATAATGATAGAGATTACCGAACAAACGCTCGCCTCACTTCGCCAAACGGTCAAGGAGCGGATATCGCCAAGGCGCCTTGCGCATACCCTGGCCGTGGAGGACGCAGTCACGCGCCTTTGCGCGCTGTACTGTCCGCAGGAGGAGCTTCCTTTGCGCGCGGCGGCGCTTCTGCACGATCTGACCAAGGAGCTGAGCCTTGATGGGCAGATCGAGCTGGCACGGACGCATGGGCTTTCCTTGACCGAGGCGGATATCGCCTCGCCAAAGACCCTGCACGCCCGTACGGCGGCCGCGTTGATCCCCAAGGAGTTTCCGCATCTTGCGCATCCGACCGTGATCGGTGCCGTACGCTGGCACACCGTGGGGAGGGAGGATATGACCCTTACGGAGCAGCTGCTCTATCTGGCCGATTATATCGACGAGTCGCGCACGTTCCCGAGCTGCGTTCGGCTTCGCCGCTTCTTCTGGGAGGCGCATCCCGAGGCGATGTCCTCCGAGGAGCGCTTGCAGCATCTGCGAAGGACGCTTCTCTTATCCTTCCGCATGACGCTGGGAGACCTTTTGCGCGAGGGTGCACTCATCTCGCCTGAAACGGTTGCCGCAAGGAATGCCTTGCTCCTCCTTTGCCCGGATGACGCAGATCCGGATGCATAACAACGACTAACCGCGATCAACATCGTTTCGTCTTCTTACATCAACGGTAAAGAGGTGAAATTATGTTGAGATCTATCCAAGCGCGCAGCGTGCTGCTCCTTTTGATCCTTCTCCTGTGTCTTGGTGCTCCGCTTTTGCGAGCGCAAGCAAGCGAGAAGAAGGATCGGGCAGAGCAGGCCGAGGAGCTTCTCTCCAATGCTCAAGAGACACAGGTGGTGCGTATTCTCGTTATGGGATGCGATGCGAGCGAGAGACTTACCGATTCTATCTTTATTCTTGCCTTGAACAGTGCAAGCCGGGAGGTTGGCGTAGTGCAGATCCCGCGCGATACCTATGCCGATTATACCGAGCGCGATTACAAGAAGATCAACGGCGCGTGGAGTCGGCTGGGACCTGCCGAGATCCGACGGTTTTATACCTCGGCTTTGGGTATTCCGCTTGACGGCTTCGTCATTCTCAACCTGTCGGATCTGCGCAGGATGGTGGATGCCGTTGGCGGCGTGGACGTGGAGATCCCGATGGACATGGACTATTCCGATCCTGCCCAGGGCTTGGAGATCCATCTTAAGCAGGGGCGCGTGCATCTGGACGGCAGGGGAGCGGAGCATTTTGTCCGCTATCGCTCAGGCTATGCAACCGCCGATCTTGGTCGGCTGGACGCGCAAAAGCTGTTTATGGTGGCCTTTGCCGAGCGTGTGCAGAGCTTGCCCAAAGCGCAGGCCCTTCGTCTTCTGGCCGCCTCCTTGACCGCTCTGCAGACCGATCTCCCCTTGCCGGGGATCCTGAGAACCGTTTCTGCCTTGGAAGCCTGCTCTGCCGAGAGTATTCGCTTCGTCACTCTTCCCGGGCAGGCCGTGCAGGGAAGCAGCGGAGCGTGGTATTACAGTCTTAACCGCGAGGGCGCTTTGCGCGTTTGCGAGGAATATCTCTTTGTCGACCGTCTTGCTGAGAGCGGACGCTTTGACCCGGAGGAGATCTTCGACCGCAAGGATCACCCGCGCTTTCATCAAATTTACCTTGCTCCAGAGGAGGATCTTCCCCTAGAGTAGGACAACAGAAAGGACATCTGCAATGGAAGAAATCAAGCAAGAGCAGCTGCCGTCCTTGGCAGAGGCTACCCCCGAGGAGCTGGCACACGCCATCTTTGACGTCCTGGATGCCAAAAAGGCACATGGGATCAAGGTTTTGCGCGTCAACGACCAGACCGTCATCACCGACTATTTTGTGATCTGCAACGGAAACTCCGGCACGCAGGTCAAGTCTCTGGCGGGCGAGGTCGAATACAAGCTCGGCCTGCGCGGTGTAGATCCCGTGCATTTTGAGGGAAGAGACAACAACGGCTGGATCGTTCTGGACTACAGCTCGGTCATCGTGCACATTTTCAGCCGCGAGAATCGCGACTTTTACCAGCTCGAAAAGCTTTACGGCGATGCAGAGGAGATCCCCTTCATAGGGCTCGATGATTGATCCCTTATCCGCACCGCATGCGAAAAAGACTCATATTGATACAGAGAGGATAAATCATGAAGTACGATTTTAAGCAAGTGGAAGCCAAATGGCAAAAGAAGTGGGAGGAGGCCAAGGCGTTTGAGGCCGAGGACTTCAGCAATAAGCCCAAGTATTATAACCTCGTGGAGTTCCCGTATCCCAGCGGACACGGTATGCACGTGGGTCACATCAAGGCTTATTCCGGTCTTGAGGTAGTCTCCCGCAAGAGAAGAATGCAGGGCTACAACGTGCTCTTCCCGATCGGCTTTGACGCTTACGGCCTGCCGACCGAGAATACCGCCATCAAGGACAATCTCCATCCCCGCATCGTCACCGACCGCAACATCGAAAAGTTTACATCTCAGCTCAAGCGCGTCGGCTTTTCCTTTGACTGGTCGCGCGTGGTGGATACCACCGACGAGGGCTACTACCGTTGGACGCAGTGGATCTTTTTGAAGATGCTTGAGCAGGGTCTGGTCTTCCGTGACACCGCGCTCGTCAACTACTGCCCGAGCTGCAAGGTCGTGCTTTCCAACGAGGATTCCCAGGGCGGAAAATGCGATATCTGCCACAGCGATATCGTGCAGAAGTCCAAGGCTGTCTGGTATCTGCGCATTACGGCCTACGCCGACAAGCTCCTGCAGGGGCTTGAGGACGTGGACTACCTGCCCAACATCAAGCAGCAGCAGGTCAACTGGATCGGCAAGTCCACCGGTGCATTCGTCAATTTCTCCCTCAAGGAGTGCGATGAGAAGCTCCGCATCTACACCACCAGATGCGATACGCTCTACGGCGTGACCTTCATGGTCATCGCGCCCGAGCATCCCATTATTCAGAAATACCGCGAGCAGATCCGCAACATCGATGCGCTTGACGCTTACCGCGAGGAATGCGCCAAGAAGACCGAGTTCGAGAGAACCCAGCTGGTCAAGGAGAAGACCGGCGTTTGCATCGACGGTCTGACCGCAATCAACCCCGTCAACGGCAAGGAGATCCCGATCTACATTTCGGATTACGTTATGATGGGTTACGGCACGGGTGCCATCATGGCCGTTCCCGCACACGATGAGCGCGACTGGGCGTTTGCCAAGAAGTTTGGCATTGACATCATCGAGGTCATCAAGGGCGGCGACATCACCAAGGGCGCTTATACCGGTGACGGCGAAATGGTCAATTCGGGTATCCTCAACGGACTGACCAACAAGAAGGATTCCATCGCCAGAATGCTTGCGCATCTTGCCGAGCAGGGAATTGGCGAGGAGGGCGTGCAGTACAAGATGAAGGACTGGGCCTTCAACCGCCAGAGATACTGGGGCGAGCCTATTCCGATCGTGCACTGCGAGCATTGCGGCATCGTTCCCGTTCCCTACGAGGAGCTTCCTCTGCGCCTGCCCGAGGTCAAGAACTTTGAGCCCGGCGAGGGCGGCGAAAGCCCCTTGGCCAAGATCCCCGCATTCGTCAACTGCAAGTGTCCCAAGTGCGGCGGCGACGCCAAGCGCGAGACCGATACCATGCCGCAGTGGGCAGGCTCGTCCTGGTACTTCCTGCGCTATATCGATCCCAAGAACGAAAACGCCTTTGCCGATCCCGAGAAGCTGAGCTACTGGATGCCCGTGGATTGGTACAACGGAGGCATGGAGCACGTGACCCGTCACATGATCTACTCCCGCTTCTGGCACAAGTTCCTTTACGATCTCGGCGTCGTGCCTTGCGCTGAGCCCTACGCCAAGAGAACGGCACAGGGTCTGATCCTTGGTCCTGACGGCGAGAAGATGTCCAAGTCCAAGGGCAACGTGGTTGACCCCAACGACGTGGTTGACGTTTTCGGTGCTGACGTTCTCCGCACCTACGTCCTCTTTATGGGTGACTACGGAAGTGCCGCTCCCTGGAACGAAAGCTCCATGAAGGGCTGCAAGAGATTTTTGGAGCGCATCTCCGATCTTTACGATATGGCCTCCGGAAACGGCGTGACGCCCAAGCTTGAGACGGCATTCCACAAGACGATCAAGAAGGTATCGACCGATATTGAAGAGATGAAGTTCAATACGGCTATCGCTTCCATGATGGCCCTGATCAACGATATCTACGATGCAAAGACGCTGACGCGTGACGAGCTGATGATCCTTGTGCGCTTGCTTTGCCCCTTCGCTCCGCACCTTTCCGAGGAGCTTTGGGAGATGCTTGGCGGAGAGGGCCTCTGCTCGCTGGCCGCATGGCCCGAGTGGGATGAGGCAAAGACGGTGGAGAGCGCGGTTGAGGTTGCCGTTCAGATCAACGGCAAGGTTCGCTCCACGGTCGTGCTTCCTCTGAACTGTCCGGCCGCCGAGGCGATCGCCACGGCCAAGCAGGATGCAAGGATCGCTCCTGCCATTGAGGGAAAAACGATCGTCAAGGAGATCAGTATTCCCAATAAGATCATTAACATCGTCGTTCGCTGAGACCAAATTCGCTATTTTTTGCGAGGGGAGGAAATCTGCATGAAAGGCTCAACCGTCGTTTTATCAACAGACCGACTCTTTGCCGAGATGCTGATCGCGGAGTTTGACTTTCTGCAGATTCCCGCTCGCGTAACAGAAAACGCCGCAGACGTTAAGAGTGCCGAGCTCGTGCTCTGGGACATGGACACGGTGCATACCGCGCCAAAGGGACGTGTCCGTTGGATCATCGGCTTTACCAAAAGCTCGGCGCTTTCCGCCCGTCATGCGGGCAGGGAATGCACGCTCGTTTTGCGGCGTCCCTTTGAGCTTAGGCTTTTGCGCCAAGAGATCGCCAATCTCAGGGGGGCTTCCTCCGACGGAACGGAAAGCCGATCCTTCGCGCAGGAGAAGCAGGCCCTTACCGGGCCGGAGCTGCTTCTGGACACGGCACGCGCGACCCTTTGCTATGGAGATACCGTGATCCCCCTTGGGCCGAACGAGGCAAGGGTGATGGAGTGCTTGCTTGAGGGGCGCGGCGAGGCAGTCTCGCGCGACACCCTGAGCGAGAAGATCGGTGCTTCCTCTGCCAATAAGGTCGAGGTCTATATCTGCTATTTGCGTCGCAAGATGCGGCAGCTGCCCGAGGAGGAGCGGATCGTCACCTTGCGCGGAAAGGGTTATGCCTTGCCAAAACGCGAGGATAAGGATCGATCCCTTTAACCCGGCGAGCGAGAAGAATAAGAAAGAGCAAGAATAGAAGGAGCTTCTCCTTTTACTCTTGCTCTTTTTTTGCGTTCCCTTATTTCGTCTTCTTTCGCGTGACGTGCGGGGCGTAATCCATCTTATCGCTGAAATACTTATCCCATTTGTGGCGGCGGCGGCGCGCGAGGATCTGCTCGGTTATGATCCAGGCCGTCAGAACGGTCAGAAAGAAGATAACGCCTGCCATCAGCGGACGGTTTTGCGTGAGTGCCTGAATGGCCTTTAGACTGCCGATAAAGCTGCTGCGCTCCGCGCCCTCTGCGGTATAGAGGGGAAGTGTACCGAGAACCCTTTCGCGATACACGACCGCCACGTAGCCGACGAAGGTGCCCTCTGCAAAGGGAGCTTCCAGCTCGGAGTGGAGCAGGCGGATGCTGTAGGTCACGTCCTTGCCGATCTCAGCACCTCCGTAAAGCAGGCAGGAAAGCCCCTCGGCCGTGCGTACATTGACCTCGGTGGTCATATCCGAGACGGTTACGGGAATGGTGCAGACCACGGTGTCGGGCGAGATGACTTCGCGGTAGGAGTAGGCCTTGAAGACCCATTCCACGAGCGCATCGGTCAGGGGATAGGCCGTGTTGACCTTGTCCTTGTCCACGCCGCCCATCACGATGGAGAGGCAGGCCTCGCCGTTGTATTCGGCCACGGTCACCACGCAGTTGCCTGCGCGATTGGTGCTTCCCACGCAAAGGCCGCGGCATTTGGAATTGTAATTCTTGGTGGAGGAGATCAGCTCGTTGCGGTTCTTGACCGTTTTTTCGGCGATCGTCTCGGTCATGATGCGGTATTGCGTGGTCGAGCTGATGCTTTTGTAAAGCGGATGCTCGTAGGCCAGCCTTGCGATCACGGCCAGCTCCTTGGCGGTTGTGCGGGAGCTGTCGTCAATGCCGGTTGGGTCGGTGAACAGGGTATTCGAAAGCCCAAGCGCGGCGGCCTCGCGGTTCATGTCGGCCACAAAGGCTTCTACGCTTCCCGAGACGAGATAGGCCAGAACGTCAAAGGCGTCGTTGTAGCCTGCGCAGACGGCCAGATAGAGAAGCTGATCCACACGGATCACGTCTCCTTCGGAAAGCCCAAAGCGAAAATAGCCACCAAGATTTGTGGTCAGCATATCCGGCGTGAGGAAAAGCGTTCGGCCAAGCTGCCCCTCAAGCTCCCGACAGGCAAGATAGCCCGCCATCAGCTTTGCGGTAGCGCCCGCGTCGATCACGGCGTCGGCGTTCTTCTCGTAAAGCACGAGATCTCCCGAGAGGTGATAGAGATAGACGGTTGAGGCGTCTGCGGTATCGGGCGCGGGGAGCGCGTTCGGTTCTTCTGCTGTGACCGTCAGGGGAGACAAAAGCAGAAAGAGGCAGGTCACCATGCAGACAAAACGGCGTAGGAAAAATCGGTTCTGCAAGGGGACACACCTCCTTCTGGTTTTCGTTATTCTTGGGTTAGGGGATGCTCGGCAAAAAAGGTCTTGGCGAGCGCAAGATCGGTCTGCATTTGCTCCATTAGTGCCTCCTTAGAGGCAAAGGTCATTTCGGGACGGACCCAATGCAGGACAGAGACGCGGATCGTTTTTT
>JAFNVK010000023.1 GCA_017379815.1 Clostridia bacterium | reverse complement strand
TGCCGAGCAGCGCACCCGCCTTCCCCGCGCGGAAATAGCCCTTCAGCTCCCCGGGCGCGCCTGCCGCGCCCTTGACCACCGAGCCGATGGTGACGTCCATGACGTTCCCGCGCCGCATGGCAACGAGTGCCCCGGTATCCGCGTCGCACACGCCGTGTCCAAGTCCTCCAAAGGCACCCGTGTCGGGCAGGATAAAGGTGACCGTGCCGATCCCCGCGCCGCTGTCACGCACCCAGATGCCGGTCTTGTACCGTCCCTCCGCAGGACAGTAGGCAGGACGCAGGCGGACGCGGAGCGACTCCTTGCCTCGTCTGCAGTCCAGCACGAGCTCCCGTCCCTCACTTGCCTCGATCCGCTCGGTCAGCTCGTTTGCGCCCATCAGCTCCTCGCCGTTGACCCGCAGGATCACGTCCTTCTGCCGAAGGCCTGCGTCGGCGGCAGGATTGACCCTTCCCGACGAGGTCTCCACGTCGCAAAAGCCGACCACCGTAACGCCCTCGGTATAAAATTTGATGCCAAAGGGCATGCCTCCCGGGTAGACCGAAAGCCCTTGCAGAGCCTCTCGGGAGAGCGTCTCGATCGCAAGGCCCTCTGCGGCAGGGAGGAGCTCCGTCTCCCCTCCTGCCTCCGTTTCCTGTGCAAAAACAGTCTGGCAGCTACCCGTGCGAATGGCCTTCATCTCCTTTTCGGATATACTTGCCCCCGTGGGGAGCGCGGCGCCGAGCACCAGCGCAAGCGAAAGCGGCAGAAAACGCAAAAGCCGCCGAATTGGTTGTTTCTTCATTTCTCTTACGGAACCTTTCTTTCTCTAATCGGCCCACGCACGGGAGCCGTTTTGGTCGCCCCGCAGAAAAACCGCGTGCAAAACGCACGCCCCTCGCGGCGGCGGCCGACAAGACTATCTTGCACCGCAAGACCCCGTTTCATCAGTAACAATTATGTCCATGAAAGACGAATTTTTGGCTTTCGGCATGAGAACAGTTTGCCCAAAGCGAACAAAACGATACGGAAAAAGCCCGAGGCAAAGCGAAGTTTTTTCGCTTTGTGAAAAAACACTTGACAAATTCTGACAAATCTGCTATAATCGTTCTGTGCAAAACGATTTTTTCAAGAACAAAGCAGAGAAAATCGGGAAAGGAGAGCTGATTTGGCCAAAGCACAACCCCTGCCCACCCGTCCGTCGGAGAGCTCCGGCTCGGACGGCGAGATCCTCGGCGTCTTTGCGCGGATGTCCGAGCTGAGCAAGTATTTTCGCGCATATTGCTACCGCCCCGTGGAGGAAATGGGCTTTACCCTCAACGAGATCGACGTGCTGGTCTGCCTCAAGGATCACCCCGAGCAGAACACCGTCAAGGGCATCAGCGAATCCCTCCGCCTCTCCAAGGGCATGATCAGTCAGGCCGTGGAAAGCCTGCGCCGCAAGAACCTCGTGGCCGTGAGCCAGAGCGCGCGGGATCGCCGCTCCGTGCTGATCGCCCTCAACGCCAAGGCCCAGCCCGTGCTGGATAAGATCCGCGAGACCTATTCCGCCTTTATCCGTACCTTTACCGACGGCGTGGACCGCGAGCAGATCGCCCTCATCGAGAGCGTGCTGTCGCAATTTTATCAGAACAAGGAAGCCATGAAGCAGGCGCTCCGCAAAAGCGGTAAGCGCAACAAACAGAAAGGAGCCGCCCACTGTGGCGAGGACAACCAATGATCGCACGTAAGAAGACCGAACGCCGCTTTACCCCTATCGAAAGCATTTCCCAGTTTGCCGACAAGCTTGGAGGCTTTGGCGACGCCACCGCATACCGCTATTTTGACCGTGACCGCAACCTCTGCTCCCTCTCCTACGCCGAGCTTTCCGCTCGCATCCGCAGACAGGCCGCAGGCCTTGCCTCAGCAGGTCTTGCCGGCAAGCGCATCGCCGTGATCGGCGAGACCTCCGTGGAGTGGGTCACCTCCTATACCGCCATCATCGCCTCGGGCGGCGTGGCCATTCCCATGGATAAGGAGCTGGACGTGGAGGAGATCAAGGGCTTCTTCGCCTTTGCCGAAACGGATGCCGTGATCTATTCACGCACCTTTAACGAAAAGTTTGCCGATCTCTCCAAATCCCACCCCACCGTGAAGGTGCAGATCCCCATGGATCCCGACGCCGAGTGGGATCCGGTCGATCCCTCCTTCCTTCCCTACTCGCACCTGCTCGACATGGGCGAGGCAGGCGTGCGCGAGGGATATGCCTATCCCGCCGTCACCGATCCCAACCGTATGGTGGAGATGCTCTTTACCTCGGGCACGACGGGCAGCAGCAAGTGCGTTATGCTGAGTGAGAAGAACATCGTCTCGGTGGTAAACAACGCCTGCGCAACGGTGGACTTCTCTCCCGAGGACGCCATCGTGTCGGTGCTCCCCATTCACCATACCTACGAGCTTGCCATTATGCTGGCAGGGCTGAACTACGGCATGAACATCGCCATCAACGACAGCCTCAAGCGCGTGCTGAAGAACTTTGCGCTCTTTGAGCCCACGGGTCTTGTGCTGGTGCCCCTCTTCGTCAGCACCATGAACAAGCGCATCTGGGACGAGGCACGCAAGGGAGGCAAGGAGAAGGCGCTCCGCGCGCTGATCAAGGTCTCCCGCGGCCTGCGCGCCATTCACGTGGATCTGCGCAAGACCTTCTTCAAGCAGATCACCTCTGCCTTCGGCGGACGTCTGGAGAAGATCGTCTGCGGCGGCGCTCCCCTCAATCCCGAGCTGGCAGAGACCTTCTCTGAGTTCGGCATTGACATCAGCGAGGGCTACGGCATTACCGAGTGCGCGCCCCTGATTGCGGTCAACCCCTACTTTGCCCCCAAGAAGGGCTCGGTGGGTCCCTCCGTTCCCTGCTGCACCGTCCGCATTGACGCCGACCACAAGAACGACCTCGGCTTTGACGAGGGCGAGATCCAGGTCAAGGGCGACAACGTGATGCTGGGCTACTACAAGAATCCCGAGGAGACCGCCAAGGTCTTTACCGAGGACGGCTGGTTCTGCACGGGCGACATCGGATACATGGACGAGGACGGCTACATCTTTATCACGGGACGCAAGAAGTACGTGATCGTTTTGGAGAACGGCAAGAACGTTTTCCCCGAGGAGATCGAGGAGTACCTGGGACGTCTGGACGCGATCGCGGAGAGCGTCGTGGTCGGACGCACCAAGGAGGACGGCACGCTCTCCCTGACCGCCATCGTCTATCCCCAGCTCGATCAGTTCGGCAAGAACGAGACGCACGAGAAGATCGAGGAGACGGTACGCGCGCAGATCAACGGCATGAACCGCAAGCTGGTTGGCTACAAGCAGATCCGCGACGTGGAATTCCGCTACGAGCCCTTTGAGAAGACGACCTCCAAGAAGATCAAGCGTCATTTGATCTGACCGTTTCGAGAAAAAAGCAAACAGAGCAAGAATAGAAGGAGCTTTCTCCTTTTATTCTTGCTCTTTTTCGTTGGGATAAGGGCTTGGGATTCGCAGGGACGCCGGTCCCTACAAGAGATAGCGAGTTGGGCGCATTTTACGTTAGGCTCCCTCCGGTGAGGACTGGCGGCAAGCCGCCGGCGAATTTGCCTGCGGCAAAGTTCGCACTGTCGAGCGAATGCGAGACTGAAGGAGAGCGCGTGCAGAATAAAGCAAGCACAAATTCCAAAGTTGCGCAGGCTCCTTCCACCGCTAACGCGAGAACCCCCAAAACTCGGCAAGCTCGTTTCGGGGAACCCCGCCGCGGTCCCCCTCCCTCTCGGAGGGAGGCTAATATTAACCCCCACTATTCGCCAACACCCCGTAGGGCGAGGCTTCGAAGAAGTATATAAGCGAGAGAGGCAGAGACCAGAAT
>JAFNVK010000185.1 GCA_017379815.1 Clostridia bacterium | reverse complement strand
TTTCCTTGATCAGCTCCTCCAGCGCGCGCTCGTCCGAGGTCTTGCGGAACTGTGCCTGCACGGCCTTTTGCAGATCCGCCATGGAGGCGGCGTCGGTCAAGAGCTCGCGTGCCGGCGCAAAGGAGGCCGAGCAGACCGATTGCGTCATGCGCTGGGTGTCGGGGTCAAAGAGCCCCATGCGGTCGATCTCGTCGCCAAACAGCTCTACGCGCAGGGCGTAGGCGCCGTCGAACAGCTCGCCGTCGCGGTCGAGGTAGGTGCCGTGCGGGGGATAGACGTCCAGAATGCCGCCGCGCAGGGCAAACTGCCCGGGACTGTCCACCAGATCCACGCGTGCAAAGCCGGCCTCGGTCAGGCGTGCGGAAAAGCGGGGAAGATCCAGTCGCTCCGCCTCGCCGATCTGTAAGGAGGCGGCGCGCAGGCGCTGTGGCGGAATGGTGTAGCCGAGCAGGGCGTCGGGGGTGGTGACGACGGCGTCGTAGCTTCCCGAGAGAAGCCCGGACAACACGCGAAGCCTCTCATGCTCGTACTCATGGGAGGCGGTAATGTTATAGAAGGTGAGATCCCGCGCCATATAGAAGGCGGAGCGGACGCCGTTGCGCTCAAGCGTGGAGGAGAGACGGACGCAGTCCTTTTCCTCGGCGCAGAGCAGAAGGGCACATCGTCCGCCGCGCTCCTTGACCGTATCCTGCAAGAGGGCGATCAGAAAGGCGTCGGACGCGCCCTCGCAAAGGCCGCTGGCCAGAATGGGCAGAGGCTTTTCGCGGAAGTCGCGGGAAACGGCGCGCAAAAGCTCGCGGTACTCGGGATCCAGGCGAATGCATTGCGAAAGAATGCTCATAGGCTGTATTTCTCCTTATGCAGAGAGGGGAAGGGGATCACTCGTCCTTCGCGTCGGGCGTGTAGGAATTGCAGATCTGCATGGCGGCGTCAAAATCACCGTCCAGGATCCTTAAAATGCCTTCCCATGCCGAGGGGAAGGCGCTGACAAGACGCGTCATGTCCTCCTTGGGGAATACCGAAAGCACCCAGGAGGCCATGTCGTAGTCGGGGTGCGGCTTTGCGCCAACGCCCATGCGCAGGCGCGGAATGGCGTCGGTGCCCATGCAGACGATGATGTCGTTGAGGCCCTTCTGTCCTCCTGCGCTCCCCTTGCGGCGGACGCGCATCCTTCCGGGGGAGAGGGCGGTGTCGTCCGAGATCACGAGAATGTGGTCGGGCGCGATCTTATAGAAGGCGGCGGCCTCCTGCACGGCAAGTCCCGAGGCGTTCATCATGGTCTGGGGCTTCATCAGAAGCACGCGGTGCGTGCCGATCATCCCCTCACCGCAGAGCGCCTGAAAGCGTGCGCGGTCAATGCGGATGCCTGCGCGCTCGGCGATGCTGTCAATCGTCAGAAAGCCTGCGTTGTGGCGCGTGCTTTTGTATTTGTCGCCCGGATTTCCAAGGCCCACGATCAGCCAGGAAATCGGCTCGCGTGCGGGCTCTTCCTTTTTTGCGATCTGTTCAAACAGGTCAAAAATGTTTGCCATATCCGTGCGTTTCTCCTTTTTTTTTATGCGAGCCTGCGGAAGACGAAAAGGCGCCCGATCAACAAGAGACCGACCGCAAGCATCGCGTTTTTTTAGTGAACTACCATATTATACAATAAAAAGGCGGGGGTGTCAAACGGATTTTGTTCTTTCTGTTAGATGTTCACAAAATGTTTACATTATGAATGTGTATTTCTCTGCACAAAAGTATGGAAAAACGGAAAAAAATATGGTATAATATCCTGTAATGTGAATTATAGGGCGTAGAATGCCTTTTTTCGCCACGCCCGAATTCGGATTGTCAAAACTATATTTCATATATGGAGGATTACCAAACATGGCAAAAAAGTATTGCTATCTGTTTACCGAAGGCAACGCAAGTATGCGTGAGCTGCTTGGCGGTAAGGGTGCGAACCTCGCGGAGATGACCAACATCGGTCTTCCTGTTCCTCAGGGCTTCACCATCACCACCGAGGCTTGCACTCAGTACTACGAGGACGGACGCCAGATCAACCCCTCGATCATGGCCGAGATCAACGAGTACATTGTCAAGATGGAAGAGGTTACCGGCAAGAAGTTTGGAGATCTCGAGAATCCCCTTCTCGTTTCGGTCCGTTCCGGCGCACGTGCTTCCATGCCCGGTATGATGGACACCATTCTGAACCTTGGTCTGAACGAGGACGTCGTTGAGGTCATGGCAAAGAAGTCCGGCAATGCTCGTTGGGCATATGACTGCTACAGAAGATTTATCCAGATGTACTCCGACGTCGTTATGGAGGTTGGAAAGAAGTACTTCGAGGAGCTCATCGATAAGATGAAGGAAGAGAAGGGCGTTAAGCTCGACGTTGAGCTGACCGCTGATGACCTCAAGGAGCTGGCTAACCAGTTCAAGGCTGAGTACAAGGCAAAGATCGGCACCGACTTCCCCAGCGATCCCAAGGAGCAGCTGATGGGCGCGGTCAAGGCCGTTTTCCGTTCTTGGGACAACCCCCGTGCAAACGTTTACCGCCGCGACAACGACATTCCCTACTCTTGGGGTACTGCCGTTAACGTTCAGGCAATGGCATTCGGTAACATGGGCGACGACTGCGGCACCGGTGTTGCTTTCACCCGTGATCCCGCAACCGGCGAGAAGAAGCTGATGGGCGAGTTCCTGACCAATGCACAGGGTGAGGACGTTGTTGCAGGCGTTCGTACGCCTATGCCCATCGCAGAGATGGCAAACAAGTTCCCCGCAGCCTTCGAGCAGTTCCAGAAGGTTTGCGAGATCCTTGAGAACCACTACCACGATATGCAGGATATGGAGTTCACCATCGAGAATGAGAAGCTCTATATGCTCCAGACCCGTAACGGTAAGAGAACCGCTCAGGCGGCTCTGCAGATCGCCGTTGACCTCGTAGCAGAGGGTCACAAGACCAAGGCTGAGGCCGTTCAGATGATCGACCCCAGAAACCTGGATACTCTCCTGCATCCCCAGTTTGATGCAAAGGCACTGAAGGCTGCTACTCCCATCGGACGCGGTCTGGGTGCATCTCCCGGCGCTGCTTGCGGACAGGTCGTCTTCTCCGCAGAGGACGCTGAGGCTTGGAACAACGCAGGCAAGAAGGTTATCCTGGTTCGCCTGGAGACCTCTCCCGAGGACATTACCGGTATGAAGGCTGCTCAGGGTATCCTGACGGTTCGCGGCGGTATGACCTCTCACGCAGCCGTTGTTGCCCGCGGAATGGGTAAGTGCTGCGTTTCCGGCTGTGGCGAGATCGCCATGGACGAGGAGAACAAGAAGTTCACTCTGGCAGGCAAGACCTACACCGAGGGTGACGCCATCTCCATCGACGGCTCCACCGGTAAGATCTACGACGGTATCGTTCCCACCGTTGATGCAGAGATCTCCGGCAACTTCGGCATCATCATGGGCTGGGCCGACGAGTTCCGTACGCTGAAGGTCAGAACCAACGCTGAGAGGCGTTTCGTCCGGCGGAGTCGCTGGAGATTC
>JAFNVK010000184.1 GCA_017379815.1 Clostridia bacterium | reverse complement strand
TGCACCGAGTAGCGCTCTACCTTTCGCACGCGGCAGGCGGGCAGGAAGGCCTCAAAATCCGTTCCCGTGGCGGCCAGGACCTCCTCACCTCTGCGGATCTCGGCCTGCAGGAAGGCGGGCTGGAGAGCCGTGGATAGCGAGCGGCAATGGTGGCACAGGACGGCGATGAGGATCTCGTTTTCACCCTCTCTGGCGTAAGGCGCGAGGGGAAGGATATCCTGTCTGGCGTAGCCCTTGGCAGTGCGTGCAGGGCCAAAGGCGACGAAGCTGCCGTTGACGCGGACCTGATAAAAATCTGCGGCGGCGATATAGAGCGTGGCGTCCGTAAGATCCTTGACGCACGCGCGGAAGGTGGCAAAGGTGTGCATTTGGTCGGCCATTCCGCGAGGGAATACGGCTTTTGCTTGCTTAAACATGGTCGGTTCCTTTCTGTCGGAGAAGAAGATCAGCCGCCGATCGGCTCAAAATCCGATGCGCCGTGCTTGCAGAGTGGGCAGATGAAGTCCTCGGGGAGCGGATCGCCCTCGTAGACGTAGCCGCAGATCTTGCAGACGTAGCCCTTGGATTTCGGTGCCTCGGGCTTGGGCTTGACGTTTTCCTGGTAGTAGGTGTAGGTCATGGTGGGCGTGGAGGAGAGAACGCGCGACTCGGTGACGTCGCAGATGAACATGCCGTGCGTGCCGAGGTCAACGTACTCGGCCACCTTCAGGGAAAGGAAGGCGTTGATGTGCTTGGGCAGGACGACGAGGCCGTTGCGCGATCTTTTCGGGTTGCAATTCTCAAACTTATTGACGCTTCTTCCGCTCTGGAAGCCGAAGGTCCGGAAGACATCGAAGGGAGCCTCGGTGGAGAGGCAGTTGACGTTGAGAATGCCCGTCTTGCGGATGGTGTGGAAGGAATAGTTCTGCTTATTGACCGTTACGGCAACTCTCTTGGGGCTGTCGGTGACCTGGGTGACGGTGTTGACGATCAGACCGTTGTCCTTCTGGCCGTCGTTGGTGGTCACCACGTACAGGCCGTAGCCGATGGAGAAGAGGGCGGCGGGATCGTTGCGCGATGCACCCGACTCCTCACTGCGGTATTCACCGCCAAGGGCCTCGGCAAGGGTGTCCAGCTGCTTCATGCTCTCCTCGTTCAGGGCGGAGAGGATGCGGACGGGCTCTGCGGCAAAGGTGATGTCCTTTGCGCCCTCCAGCATCTTTTGCATGGTCTTTGCGGCGTTGGGAGCCCAGGTTCCGTTCTCGATCAGACCAACGGTGCGGCTCTGGTAGCCGCGCTCGGTCAGGTGGTGGATGAACTCACGCATAAAGGGGAAGATGCCGTTGCAGTAGGTGGTGGTGGCAAGCACCAGCTTGCTGTAGCGGAAGGCGTCCTCCACGGCCTCGGCCATGTCCTCGCGTGCAAGGTCGGTCAGCACCACCTTGGGGCAGCCCATGTCACGCAGCTTCTGCGCGAGCAGCTCCACGGCCTTTTTGGTATTGCCGTAGACCGAGGTGTAGGCGATCAGCACGCCGTCGTCCTCGGGGGTATAGGAGGACCAGGTATCGTAGAGATTGATATAGTAAGACAGATTTTCGGTCAGCACGGGGCCGTGCAGGGGGCAGATGATGGAAATGTCCAGCGCGGCGGCCTTTTTCAGCAGGGCCTGTGCGGGAGCACCGTATTTGCCCACGATGCCAAAGTAGTAGCGTCTTGCCTCGCAGGCCCAATCCTCGTCGGCGTCGGTCGTGCCGAACTTGCCAAAGGCGTCGGCCGAGAAGAGCACGCGGTCGGTGGCGTCGTAGGTGACCATGACCTCGGGCCAATGCACCATGGGAGCAGAGGCGAAGACGAGATTGTGCTTGCCGAGCGAGAGGGTGTCGCCGTCGGCGATGACGATGCCGCCCTCCGAAAGATCCTTGCCGAAAAACTGCTTCATCATGCGGAACGCAGCGGCAGAGGAAACGATCTTTGCCGTGGGATAAACGCCGAGGAACTGCATGATGTTGGCGGAATGGTCGGGCTCCATGTGCTGGACGATGAGATAGTCGGGGGTTCTTCCGCCGAGGGCATGGGAAAGGTTGTCCAGCCACTCATGGGTGAAGTGAATGTCCACGGTGTCCATTACGGCGATCTTCTCGTCGAGAATGAGATAGGAATTATACGCCATTCCGTTGGGAACGTGGTATTGACCTTCAAAAAGGTCGATGGTGCGATCGTTTACGCCGATATAGCGAATGTCCTTTGTGATCTGCATAAAAGCCTCCTTGTTTCTTCGGAAATTCTTTGGTATAGGTTCACCCTTTACTATATCATATTTTTCCCTGATTTTCAAGCATCAATTTTCGGAAAATGCGGTTTTACAACGAATAATTCCCATTCTCTTCTACGGATCATAGGGCGGCAAGCGTCATACGGCCAAGCGGTGGCGGCATAGCCTTGAGGAAGAAGGGGAAGGAGGGGAGAGGATGGGACGCTATCCGCGACTGACGCCGCTTGCCGCGGCGGCACTGCTGGGCATGATCGTGATCGATCGGAGCGGGATCTGTGCCATTACGGCTCTGGCGGCGCTCTTGCACGAGGCGGGGCATCTGACGGCGGCCGCTTTTTTGCACGTTCCTATTGCTTCTCTCCGTCCCGACGCTCTGGGGGCAAGGCTTGAGGTGAAGGGAAGAATGCTGAGCTACGGTGAGGAATGGATCCTCTGTGCCTTCGGGCCGCTTTTCAGCCTGCTTGGTGCTGCGGCAGGGGCTTTACTTTGGGCGAGCAGCGTGCGCGCACGGATCTTTTCCTGTGCGTCTCTCCTGCTTGGCCTGCTCAACCTTCTGCCGATCTTTTCCTTCGACGGCGGGCGAATGCTTGCCTGCGCACTTTCCTTCGTTGCTCGGCCGCAGGTGGCAGAGCGGATCTTGCGCGCGGTCTCCTTCGTCTTTCTCATTCTGCTTTGGATGAGTGCGGTATACGTCTTGCTCCGCACGGGGGACGGTCTCTCTCTCTTCTGCTTCTCAATGAGTCTGTTCTCCGCCTTTTTTCACGAGGGGGAGCAGGGCTGAGCAGAGGGAGGAGACGGAGCAGGATGGAAAAGCTGCCAGAGAGGGGGATTTTATGCCCCTTTTTGGTCTTGTGAAAGAGAAGAAACGGGAGCATTTGCGAGAAAAACGGAGCATTTCGGCGGTTTTGGCGTGATAATCGCCGTTTTTCGCACTTGACTCCGATTGGTTTGGAATTTTGCGGAATTTTGAATTATTTTTTGGAAACGTATTGCATTTTTGATGCGTATCTGTTACAATAGTATTCGTAACTTATGGCAGAGCGCTTTTTCTCGCTTTTTCGGAGCGGATTGGCACGGAAAACAGGGAAGAAGCAGCGGACGATGTCCGTTTTGTTCCATGGATATTTTTTTATTTTTGTTTGTAAAGGAGTATTTATTCGGAATGAACCAGGATGTACGGATCAGACTGAACGGGATCTCGAAGGCCTTTGACGGCGAGACCGTTCTGGATAACATCAGCTTGGAGATCCACGACAAGGAGTTTATCACCCTGCTCGGCCCCTCCGGCTGCGGAAAAACGACCACCCTGCGCATTATCGCCGGCTTTGAAACGCCGGATAGCGGAGACGTGTTTTTTGACGGAGCGTGGATCAACGATCTTCCTCCCTACAAAAGGCAGGTCAACACCGTCTTTCAGCGCTACGCCCTTTTTCCGCACTTGAACGTATTTGATAATATTGCCTTCGGCCTGCGCATTCAGAAGTGTCCCGATGCGGAGATCCGCGAGAAGGTCAAGGATATGCTGGCGCTCGTCAACCTCAAGGGCTTTGAGCGCCGCCGTGTCAGCACGCTTTCGGGCGGTCAGCAGCAGAGAGTGGCGATCGCACGTGCCCTCGTCAACCAGCCAAAGGTCCTGCTTCTGGACGAGCCTCTCGCGGCGCTTGACCTCAAGCTCCGCAAGGATATGCAGAACGAGCTAAAGAACATTCAGCACAAGACGGGAATCACCTTCATCTACGTCACCCACGACCAGGAGGAGGCGCTTTCCATGTCGGATACCGTCGTGGTCATGGCACACGGACAGATCCAGCAGATCGGCTCTCCCACCGATATCTACAACGAGCCGATCAACGCCTTTGTGGCCGACTTTATCGGCGAATCCAATATCGTGGACGGCGTGATGCTTGCGGACTACCGCGTGCGTCTGGCCAAGCACACCTTCGACTGCGTGGACGGCGGCTTTGACAAGAACGAGCCGGTCGACGTGGTGATCCGTCCCGAGGACGTGGACGTGGTCAAGCCCGAGGCGGGAATGCTTTGCGGTTTGGTCACGGGTGTGACCTTTAAGGGTGTGCATTACGAGGTCATCGTGGACGTGGACGGCTTTAAGTGGATGATCCAGACCACGGATTTCGTAGAGGAGGGGGCTACCATCGGTCTCTCCATCGATCCCGACGCCTTCCACATCATGAAGAAATCCGAGTTCTCGGGTATGTTCGGTGACTATTCCTCCTTCAGCGACGAGCTGGAGAAGCTTTCAGATGTGACGGAGGAAGTGGAAGAAGAATGAAAAAACGGTCTGTATTCGAGCGCATGGCAGAGGCGCCCTACCTCGTTTGGTCCGCGATGTTCATTCTCGCGCCGCTTTTGTTCGTGGCGTATTTCGCCTTTACCGATCGGAACGGAAGCTTCACGCTGGAGAACATCACCTCGCTCTCGGCCTATTCCAACACCTTTGTGATGTCCCTGGGCTTTGCGCTGATCGCCACGGCGATCTGCCTGCTCATCGGCTATCCTCTGGCCTATTGCATGTCCCGCACCTCGGAGCGTACGCGCAATATTCTGACGGTGCTGCTCATGCTCCCCATGTGGATCAGCCTGCTCATCCGCACCTATTCGCTCATGGCACTTCTGGATAACGGAGGACTCGTCAGCAGCTTCCTCGTTGGGCTTGGACTCCCCAAGCTCACCTTTATCGGCACCGAGGGCGCGGTGATTTTGGGCATGGTCTACGATTTTCTGCCCTACATGGTCCTGCCGATCTACACCTCGATGAACAAGCTGGACAAGCGCTATCTCGAGGCGGCGGCCGATCTTGGCTGCAACAGCCGCAAGACGCTCTTTCGCGTGATCCTGCCTCTCACGATGCCCGGCATCGTTTCGGGCGTGACGATGGTGTTCGTTCCCTCGATCAGCACCTTCTACATCTCGCAAAAGCTGGGCGGCGGCTCCTTCGACCTCATTGGTGACACCATTGAGCGCCAGTTCCAGAACGCGGTGACCTACCATACCGGCGCGGCGATCTCGCTTGTGATGATGATCCTCATCTTCATCTCGCTGGCCGTTATGAACAAATTCTCGGACGGTGGGGAGGACATTATCGTATGAAATTTCTTTCCCGATTCTACATTGGCATCATCTTCTTTATCCTGTACGCCCCCATTCTCGTGGTGGTCCTGTTCTCCTTCAACGCATCGGGAAGCCTGAGCGAGTTTGCAGGCTTTTCGCTCTACTGGTACAAGGATCTTTTCCGCAACGGGGAGGCGCTTCAGGCCCTGAAGAATTCGCTGATCCTCGCGGTCACCTCCTCGCTTGCCGCTACTGCGCTCGGCACGCTGGCCGCCTTTGCGATCGCGCGCACGAAGAGCCGCCGCAAGCAAAAGCTGATGGAGGGAATCTCCAACATCCCGATGATGAACCCCGATATTGTGACCGGCGTTTCCATGATGCTGCTCTTCGTGGGCGTTGGCGCAATGCTGCGCCTGGACGATACGCTGGGATTTTGGACCATGCTTCTGGCGCACACCACCTTCAACCTGCCTTACGTGATCCTGTCCGTTCTGCCGAAGTTCCGCCAGATGGACAAGAGCCTCACCGAGGCGGCGCTCGACCTTGGCTGCACCCCCGCGCAGACCTTTTTGCGCGTGGAGCTGCCCTCGATCCTGCCCGGCGTGGTCTCGGGTCTGATGATGGGCTTTACGCTCTCGCTGGACGATTTCGTCATCAGCCATTTCGTCAGCTCCCCCGATTTCAAGACCCTGCCGCTCTACATCTACAACCAGACCGCGCACGAGGTCAAGTTCAGCATGTATGCACTTTGCACGCTGATGATCCTTGCCATTCTCCTTCTGCTTATCGCCGTCAACCTGGCGGGCTCGATGGGCCAGGGGCGTCGAAAGGGCAAGGGCAAGGGAAGCGCTTTGCAGAAGGGAGGACTGACACCGTGAAACCGATGAAAGCTCTGCTTCTGCTCGCTACGCTTTTCCTGCTTTGCGCGATCCCGCTTCTGCTTTCCTCCTGCTCGGAGGAAGAGGGGGAGGCGATCACGCTCTACGTTTACAACTGGGGCGAGTATATCTCGGATGGCTCGGAGGGCACGCTTGACGTCAACGCCGAGTTTGAGGCCTACTGCCGCGAGGAGCTTGGACTTAACGTCAAGGTCAACTATTCCACCTTTTCGAGCAACGAGAGCATGTACGCCAAGATCAGCAGCGGCTCTGCCGCATACGACGTGATCATTCCCTCGGACTACATGATCGAGCGCATGGTCTCGGAAAATCTGCTGCAGCCGCTGGATCTTTCCCTGATCCCGAACTATCAGTACGTGGACGATGCCTTTAAGGGCGAGAACGTCTACTACGAGGATGACACCGACAACGTCTATTCCGTGCCTTATTTTTACGGCATGGTGGGTGTGATCTACAATACCTCGATCGTCCCCGAGGACGAGGAGAGCATCGGCAGCTGGGGATTGATGTGGGATAAGGACTACACGGGCGACATTCTGCAGTTCAACAACAGCCGCGACGCCTTTGGCACGGCGCTCTATTATCTCGGACACGACGTCAACGATCTTTCCGAGGCCTCTCTTCCCAACTGGGTCGAGGCACTGAATCTGCTCAAGGAGCAGAAGAACGTGGTGCAGGGCTACGTCATGGACGAGATCTTCAACAAGATGAAGAGCGGCTCTGCGGCCGTTTCCGCCTACTATGCGGGCGACTATCTCTCCATGTACGAGGACAACGATCAGCTTTCCTTCTTCTATCCGAAGGAGGGAACCAACCGCTACGTGGACGCCATGTGCGTGCCTGCGCAGGCAAAGAACGCGGAGCTGGCGATGCACTACATCAACTTTATGTGCCGCGAGGACATCGCGGTGGCCAATGCGGAGTACACCTACTACGCCTCTCCCTTGACGAGCGTGCGTGCGAATGCGGACTATCAGGAGTGCATGAGTGAGGTGCATGAGGATGCGATGGACATTCTCTATGGGAACGCGGCAGCGTCGGTTCCGACACAGGCTTACATGAATCTCTCGCCTGAGG
>JAFNVK010000183.1 GCA_017379815.1 Clostridia bacterium | reverse complement strand
GTTCTCGCCCATGCCGTAGGTCAAGAGGTCGGCGCGGCTATCCACGAGAATGGAGCGGCGCACCTTGTTATCCCAGTAATCGTAATGCGCAAAGCGGCGAAGTGACGCCTCAAGACCGCCGATGACGATCGGCACGTCACCATAGGCCTCGCGAATGCGGTTGCAGTACACGATCACGGCGCGGTCCGGGCGCTTGCCCATCACGCCTCCGGGGGAGTAATAGTCAAAGCTGCGCTTCTTGCGAGAGGCGGTATAATGCGCCACCATGCTGTCGATGTTGCCGGACGTGACGAGAAAGCCGAGACGGGGCTTTCCGAATTCACGGAAGGCGTCGCAGCTTTTGTAATCGGGCTGGGAGAGAATGGCCACGCGGAAGCCGGCATCCTCCAGCACGCGGGAGATAATGGACACGCCAAAGGAGGGGTGGTCCACGTAGGCGTCACCCGTGACGTATACGAAATCGGGAGCATCCCATCCGCGCGCCTCCATGTCGGCGCGGCAGATGGGTAAAAATGCGGATGGTTGCATAGCGTATCCTTTCACGGAGGGATCATTCCTCTCGGTATTCCTTCTTGCCCTTCATGGGAGAGATCTCGCGGAAGCCGTCGATCTCGCCTCTCTGCATGGCGCCAAAGATGCGGTAGCGCAGGCCGTCGTGCTTGCGGTCAAGCTCGGCGAGCAGCTTCTTCATCTCCTCGCGCTGGGTGTTGCCGTCTGCGGGGCAGGTCGATGCCAGGACGGGAAGCTCTGCCTTCTTGGCAAAGTAGCGCACGTCCTTCTCGGGCATATAGATCATCGGGCGGATCAGGCGCAGGTCGGTTCTGGAAAGATAGGACACGGGCGAGAAGCAGCCGAGGCGTCCCTCAAAAAAGAGGTTGAGCATGAAGGTCTCCACCGCGTCGTCAAAATGATGCCCGAGTGCCACCACGTTGCAGCCAAGCTCCTTGGCGGCGTTGTGCAAAGCCCCTCGGCGCATCTTGGCACAGAGCGAGCAGGGGTTCTTCTCCCGACGCACGTCAAAGATGATGTGGGAGATCTCGGTGGGGATCACGTGATAGGGCACGTCCAATTTTTCGCAGAGCGCGCGGATGGCGGAAAAATCGCCTTCTCCCGCCTTCATGTCGATCGTGACGGCCACGAGCTCAAAGGGAACGGGATAGAAGCGGCGAAGCTCGGCCATAGCGCAGAGCAGGGTGAGGGAATCCTTACCTGCCGAAACGCCAACGGCGACCCTGTCGCCCGGACGGATCATCTCGTAATCGTCCAGCGCGCGCCGCGTAAAGCTCAAAATGCGTTTGATATGTTCCATTTATGCGGATAAAGAGAGAACCGAGGCGAGCTGGGTTCTCTCTTTGTTCTTTCGTTCAGATTTTTTGGCAGAGGCTTATTCTGCGATCTCCTCGGGAAGCTCCTCCTCGGGCAGATCGTCGATGTCGGTGGTGAGCTTTTTGATGACCATCAGCTCGTGTACGATGCCAACGGTGAAGATGGCGGCTGCCGCTGCGGCAACGCCGGCAACGATCCAAAGCTTGGTGCTCTTTTTCATGTTGGAATTCTCCTTTTCGATATATTGATCATATTTTTCTTTTGCGTTATTCCATAACGGGCAGATCGGTTTGCGCCGAAAAAACGGGTCAGGCGTTCTCTGCACCAAGACTGCAGGAGGCGTAAACGGCCTGTGCCTCGGGGGTCAGAGTCCGTTTTCCCTCGGGGGCGTCCGTGCGCTCGTAGAGAAAGAGCGGAGGGGAGACGCGCAGGGAGGGGGAAGCACCCTTCGTGCAGTCGAGCAGGACCATGCAGGGCTCGGCACCGGGGTCGGCGTGGACGAGCTGCATCCGCTTCGGCTCAAGTCCTGCGTCACGCAGGGCGGCCATCAGCTCGGAGAGTCGGTCAGGGCGCCATACGCAGAGGAATCGTCCTCCAAAGCGGAGGATCCTTGCGGCCGCGGCACAAAAATCCGCGATCCCGCCGCAGACCTCGTGTCGGGCAAGATATTTGGCGTCGGAGAGATTGCGCTTTCCGCAATCGGTGCGCATATAGGGGGGATTGGAGAGCACCAGATCCACCTCGCCGCCAAGCTGCTCGGCGGTAAGCTCGCGCAGATCCGTCGCGTGTACGCGGATGCGCTCGGCAAAGCCGTTGAGCGCGGCGTTCCTTTGGATCAGCTCGGCAAAGGGCTCTTGTATTTCAACGGCGTCAACGAAGCGGACCTTTCCCCGTGCCAGAAGGAGAAGGGGAATGACCCCCGTTCCGCTCCCGAGATCCACGCATCGGGCGTTTGGCTGAGGGCGGGTAAAGGCAGCCAGGAGATAGGCATCCGTGCCAAAGGTGAGGCCGTTCTTCTTTTGGATCAGGCAAAGCTGCTCGTTGATCCGATCGATACGCTCGTCCTCAAGCAGGCGGGGAGAAGCATCAGGCTGCATCGTCATGGCGCGCGTTCATTCCTTTCTTTTGCGGTTAACGGCAAAACGGGCGGAGCAGGCAGTAGTCGCTTGCTCCGCCCGTTTGCGGGTCATGTATTATGCCTCCTGAGGTGCGCCAACAGGGCAAGCATCTGCGCATGCGCCACAACCAATGCAGGTGTCTGCATCGATCACGTACTTTCCGTCTGCTTCGGAGATTGCCTCTACCGGGCATTCGCCGGCGCAAGCACCGCAAGCAACGCAATCATCAGTAATCTTGTATGCCATGATTTCAAACCTCCTCGATAATTTTATGGACACTTATATTGTATCATATTTTTTGCGATTTGCAACCGCTTTTTTGATATTTTTTCGTTTTTTTTGAAAAAAAGAGGGGAATGGATAGGGGATCACGCCTTCTTTTCGGCTTTTTCTCCGTTTTTCTCGCTTTTTCTCTCCTGCGGTGCGCGCTTTTCGCGCTCCAGGACGGTCACGCTGTCTCTGTGGTATTGCTTTGGCGGAGCGTCGGGATCATCCTTGAGGATGACGCGGATCGTGCCGGCCAAGGGGTTGGAGCTGATGACCTTGCCGATGCCGTCCTCGGTCTTGACGAGCGCATCGTGCGGGGGCGTGCGGCGGATCTCCTCGGCATAGACCTCGGATTCGTAGCGCAGGCAGCACATCAGACGTCCGCAGACGCCCGAGATCTTGGAGGAGTTGAGCGAAAGGTTCTGCTCCTTGGCCATCTTGATGGAGACCTGCGCAAAGTCGGGCAGGAAGGTGGAGCAGCAGAGGGGACGTCCGCAGGCGCCGATGCCGCCAAGCAGCTTTGCCTCGTCACGGATACCGATCTGGCGAAGCTCGATACGGGTGCGGAAGACCGAGGCCAGGTCCTTGACCAGCTCGCGGAAGTCCACGCGTCCGTCGGCAGTGAAGTAAAAGAGCAGCTTGGAATTGTCGAAGGCGTACTGGGCGTCGATCAGCTTCATCTCAAGCTTGTGGGCCTGGATCTTTTGCTGGCAGACGGTGAGTGCTTCCTTCTCCTTTTTGCAGTTTTCCTCGTTGTGGGCAATATCCTCGGGGGTGGCGATGCGAAGGAGGGGACGGAGCTGTGCCACGATCTCCTGCTTGCGCACCATGGAGTTGCCAAGGCAAACGTCGCCAAATTCCGGGCCCCGTGCGGTCTCCACGATCGCAGAGTCGCCCTTCTTTGCCGTGATGCCCTTGGGATCGAAGTAATACATCTTTCCGGAGGAGCGGAAACGCACGCCAACGATCTCCACGCGCTCGACGGGCTCCTCGGGCTCCTGCTTGTCCTCCTTCATCAGGGAGGAGGGGAAGGGGATGGGGCCGCTTTCCGCAGGAATGGAGGGCGGCTCGGCTACGGCGTCCTCGATCAGGGGGCTTTCCTCGGCGTCTGCCGACTGCAGAACGATGCGGGAACGCAGCTCAGCCAGGGAAAGCTCCTCGGCGATGGGCTCCTCGTAAGGATCGTAGGGGCGCTTCTCTCCCGAAAAACGGTTGTCGCGGCTTTTGCCGTGACCGCGGTTTCTGTTGCGGCCGTTATTCTTTCCCGCGCCGCTACGGTCATTGGCATTCTTCTGCTCGTTGTTCTTTCCCGAGCCGTTACGGCCGCCCGCGTTCTTTTGCTCGGCACCCTTTTCGCGGCTCTTGCTGTCCTGACGGTGGGATTGCTCGCCCTGACCGTCCGTATGCTTTTTGTTCTGTCCGTTCGGCTTTTTTTCGGCCTGACGGGAGGCGCTTTCGCCCTGCGCACCGCTCTTTTGCTCGGCGGTTGCACCCTCGGGGCGGTGGTGACGCCTGCCCCTGTGGTGATGGCGGCGGCTGCGATGCTGACCCGAGGAGGTCTTTTCCTCCGCGCCCGCGTCTCGGGCGGCGGGCTTGTTGTTCTGGTTATCCATGATTCAGACTTGGATCCTTTCTGTATGGTCTTGGCGGCTCACAGGAGTCCGCACCGTGTGGCGAAGGCGATCAGCAAAAGGCGAATGTTTGCATTCGCGCGGAGCTGATCCTGCGCCGCGGAGACGCACTCGCAAAGCGAGAGCAGCTCGGGGGTGGTAAAGCGGTAGGAGAGGGCAAAGGCCTCCTCGCGATCCGCAAAAAAGCAAAGGGGAGCGCCGTCGGTCTGCTTGCAGAGCAAGAGATCGCGCAGGCAGGCCAGGAAGACCTGAAGGAGGAGAGCAAGCTCCTCGCGCTTTTCACGCTTCTGGGGAAGCGCATTGATGAATTTCATGGTTGCGGCGGTGCTTTTGCGTGATGCGCAAAGCGTGACGAACTCTCTCGCAATCTCCCTTCGCGCCAAAAGAGGGGCGCGGAGCTTGGGATCGAGCAGCCGAAGTGCCGTTCCCACGCTTCCCTCGGAGAGCTGCACGAGCTCGGCGTATTCCTCGGGGGCTTGGCGGCGGAGCAGCTCGGCCTCGGGGGAGATGCGGCAAAGCTCACGGGCAAGAAGCTCCTGCGGAACGCGCTCGGTGCGCAGAGTAGGCGCACGGCTTCTGACCGTTTCGAGCAGTCTCGCGCCGCTGTCGCAGAGCAAGAGGAACAGCACGTAAGAGGGCGGCTCCTCAAGCGTGAGCAGAAAGGCGTTCTGTGCCGCCTCGGTCATCAGATGGGCATCCTCGATGATATAGGTCTTGACCGCCAGATCGTTCGGCGCAACGTAAACGTCCATGCGCAGGTCGCGAATGGGATTGACGCCGAGTGCGGCGTGCTTTTCCTCACGCGTGACGTAGATCACGTCGGGGGAATTTCCCGAGGCGATCTTGCGGCAGGAGGGACATTGCAGGCAGGGAAGCGGATGCGTTGTTGAGTGGCGGTTTTCGCAGGACATGGCCATCGCGATCCGCAGAGCGAGCAGGTGCTTTCCCGTTCCGGGATCTCCCTCGATCACGTAGGCGTGTGCGAGGGCGTTCTCCTGCAGATCCGCGCACAGACGGGTGCGCAGCCGTTCGTTTCCGATTACGTCGGAAAAGGCCGATCTCATGGCAATCCTCCTCTCGTCACAGGCAATCCGAATCCAGTTTCTATTATAACAGATTTGCGTGAGGTTGTCAAGACGTCCGTCCTGCCGTCCGGCAGCTTTTTGCGGTTTTTCGGGAGATTTTTCGGGAGAACGATTGACATAGGATCTTTTTTGGGGTATAATATAAGAAATCAACCGCCCGTCGGTTGCAAAGCATTACAGAAAGGAAGATCCGTCATGACCGTTACCAAAAAGTCCATTATCGGCGACGTTCTCGACTACGAGCCCGAGACCGCACAGTTCTTTTTTGCCATTGGCATGCATTGCCTGGGCTGCCCCGCATCCCGCGGAGAGTCCATCGAGGATGCTTGCACCGTTCACGGAACGAACGCAGACGCGCTGATCGAGCAGATCAACCGTTTCCTCGCCGCAAAGAACAAATAATCCGAAATACCGCACAATGGAAGTTGATACGAAATTGTGCGGTATTGCTTCTGTATATCAAAAAACGGCCGCGGAGCGGTCGGGAAGGGAGGCTCTTCATGACGGAACACCGTTTGCTTGACGCGCGCCTGTGCAGCGCGATCCCCTATTTGAAAAAGGGAGGCCGCGTGGCCGACATCGGCACCGATCACGCCTATCTGCCCATTCACCTGGTGGCAGAGGGGATCGTGAAGGAGGCCCTGGCCTGTGACATCAACGAAGGGCCGATCGAGAGTGCGCGCGCCAATATCCGCGAGGCGGGGCTTGAGGCGCAGATCTCGACCCTGCGCACCGACGGACTTTGCGGTGTTGAGGCCTTCGCGCCCGACGATATTCTGATCTTTGGCATGGGAGGGGAGCTGATCGTTCGCATTCTCTCGGATGCACCCTGGATCCGAAGGGCAGGGGTTGGGCTTGTGCTTCAGCCCATGTCGCGCGCATCCGTCCTGCGCAAATGGCTTGCGGAGGAGGGCTTTTCCATCCTCGGCGAGACGTTGACGCGAGACGGACGGAAATTCTACCAGACACTGCACGCCGAGTGGCGAGGCGTGCCGACCGCCCTCTCTGAGGAGGAGGCTCTGCTTGGCCGTTTGCCCGAAGGTGCCTCGCCCGAGCTGCTTCGTGCATTTCTTGCGCACGAGATCGCGGTGCGCGAGCGGATCCTTCGGGGCAAGAGCCTGTCAACGGCCGCCGACGGCGAAAAGGAGCAGCGTGAGCTGCAATTCTTACGGGAAAGATTGGAGATAGCAAAATGACTGTACGCGAATTATATACGCACCTTAGCCACGAGATCCCGTCCGCCCTGTCCTGCGAATGGGACAACGACGGGCTGATGTGCTGTCCGAATGAGAACGCGCCCGTCCGCCGGGTGCTGGTCGCCCTTGACGTGACGCTTGACGTGGCCGAGAAGGCGGTGAGCGAGGGATACGACGTGATCCTCTCGCACCATCCCCTCATCTTCCGTCCGCTTCGCGCCCTCGATCCTGCCGATCCCGTGGCAAAAAAGGTCATTCGTCTGCTCTGCGCAGGCATTTCGGTGATGAGCTTTCATACCCGCCTTGACGCGGTCGAGGGAGGCGTCAACGACGTCCTGGCCGAGGCACTCGGCCTCTTTGACGTGATCCCCTTCGGTCCTGATGGCGAGGCGATCGGACGCATCGGAAGCCTTGCTTCGCCGATGTCCCTTGCAGACTTTGCCGCGCTGGTCAAGCGCGCCACCGGCGCGCCTCTCGTGCAGGCGGTGGACGCCGGACGCCCGGTCAGCCGCGTGGCGGTGCTGGGAGGCAGCGGCTCGGGGGATGCCGAGGCCGCACGCCGCGCAGGAGCGGATACCTACCTGAGCGGGGAGCTGAAGCACGACGTCCTCACGGATGCGCCCGAAAAGGGACTCAATCTGGTTGCCGCAGGGCATTTTCACACCGAGGATCCCGTGTGCAAGCGCCTTTGCGCGCTGGTGCAGGAGGCCGATCCGTCGATCGAGATCGACGTGACGAGCAGCAACACCGTTACCTACTGTTAACTGTCAAAAGGAGAAGCGACGATGACATACGTTATTGCCAATATTCACGGAAACTATCAAAAATTCAAGGATCTGCTGGCCGAGATCTCCTTTGGCGAGCAGGATCTGCTTTACGTTTTGGGTGACCTCGTCGATTACGGCGAGGAATCGATGGAGCTGATCGCGGATCTGAGCATCCGTCTCAACGTCTATTCGGTCGCAGGCGAGCACGATTTTCTTGCCGCGCGGATGCTCAAGGGCTTTGACCGCATGCTCAAGAGCGGAGCCACGCCCGACGCGGAGTATATCGCCGAGATGACCCGCTGGGTCAAGGAGGGAGGACAGAGCACGCTCGATGCCTTCCGCTCCCTGGATGAGGACCAGCGCGAGGGCGTTCTGGAGTATCTCGAGGAGCTGACCCTCTTTGAGGAGGCCGAGGTCAAGGGAAAGCGATACGTCCTGCTGCACGCCGGCATTGCGGATTACGATCCCGATGCGGATCTTGAGGACTATCTGCCCGAGGACTTCTTCTCCGAGCCGCTCGATCCCGCCGTCCGTCTGATGGAGGACGCCACCGTGGTGGTGGGACATACGCCCACGGCAAGCGGAAAAATTGAGTACGGTGAGGGAAGCATCTTCCTGGATTGCGGCGTCGCCAACGGCGGACGTCTTGGATGCCTGTGTCTGGAAACGGGCAAGGAGTATTACGCCTGAATGCAGAAGAATGAGATCATACGCCTGCGGATCGAGGAGCTGAACCATCTGGGCAACGGTCTTGCACACGCGTGCAACCCGGACGGAAGCCGCGGGATCGCCGTGTTCGTGCAGAACGCCGTTCCCGGAGACCTCGTTGACGCACGCGTCATCAAGGTGAATAAGAATTACCTCGTGGCAAGGATCGAGCGGCTTCTTGAGCCCTCGCCCATGCGCATCGAGGAGAGCTTTTGCGCGGCCTCGGGATGCGGCGGCTG
>JAFNVK010000182.1 GCA_017379815.1 Clostridia bacterium | reverse complement strand
GCTCTATGGCCTGAAGAACTTCGGCATTCGCGGCCCGGAGACGGTGGATGCTGTCGGTGCCAATGCCAAGATGAATGAGTTCTGCGCGGCGATGGGTATCTGTAACCTGCAACATGTCGATGAGGAAATCACGAAACGATTATATCCAACCAAATCGGCAGAAGCGGAACCTCGATCGGCGCGAATATACATGAAGCGCAATATGCACAAGGCACAAAGGATTTCATATCAAAATTTGAAATTGCACTCAAAGAAGCAAGTGAAACGGGGTATTGGCTTGAATTGCTTTACAGAACAAAATATATTGATGAGCAAACATTCAAAACGTTATCATCCAAATGCACCTCGCTCCGTGTGATGTTGATTGCATCTTGCAAAACCGCAAAGGAGAATAAATGAACACCTATATCATGCATTCGCTGAAGAGGATCAAAACGATTCTTCTGTCTGCCGAGCAGATTCCCTTTGAAGTCATTGATTCCATTACCGGTGAGCTGGAAATGATGAAAAATGCGGCTTGAGAAGCTGCTTTTCACACCTTGATCGATAAGACCTGCCCGAAATGCCGATTTGGCTTTTCGGGCAGGCTTCTTGTTTTACAGCTTTCCTGCGATGCTCTCGCGCAGGCCGGCGAGGATTCGTTTTTCGAGGCGGGATATGTAGGATTGCGAGATGCCCAGCAGGTCGGCAACCTCCTTTTGCGTCATCTCCGTGCCGCTTCGCAGGCCGTAGCGCAGCTCGATCAGCTCCCGCTCTCGCGGCTCGAGGCAGGCGACCGCCTCTCTTACCACGCGCCTCTCCTCCCGCAGCTCCAGCTCGTAGGAGACTGTGTCCTCCTCGCTCCCCAGGACGTCCGAGAGCAAAAGCTCGTTGCCGTCCCAGTCTACGTTGAGCGGCTCGTCGATGGAGACCTCGCACCGCTGTCCGCTGCTCTTGCGGATATACATCAGGATCTCGTTCTCGATGCAGCGTGAGGCGTAGGTGGCAAGCTTGATGCTCTTGTCGGCGCGGAAGGTGTTGATCGCCTTGATCAGACCGAGCGTGCCGATCGAGATCAGATCCTCAATGCCCGTGCCCGTATTTTCAAAGCGCTTGGCAATATAGACCACCAGGCGCAGGTTATGCTCCACGAGGCGCGTGCGGTAATATTCCTCGTCCAGATGTGCGATGCATTCGGCCTCCTTCTCGTGCGAGAGGGGGGCGGGAAGAATATCCGGGCCGTTGATGTAAAAGAGCGCGTTCCTTCCGCGCCGATGCGAGAGGTAGTGTGCGATTTTTTGAAAGATATCCATGAGCCATCCTTTCCGATCGGTCGGGCCGATCCTGCGATGAACGAGCGTGGCGTTTTTTGGGGAAGGGGAGGGGGTCAGCCGTTTGCCATCACGGCGTCAAAGTCGCGCGCGTCCTCGCCAAGATCCGAGATGGCGAGAAGCTGATCGCCCGAGTAGGTCGTGCGGCGGTCGGTCACGCGCAGCTGCTCGGGGATCACGGCAGGAAGAAGCCCCTCGCCGGTCGCGCTGCGTACGGGGATCAGGCGGATCAGGCGCGCAAGCTCGTAGTCCTCAAGCAGGTCGGTCAGCCTTTGCGGTGTGTCCGCCGCGAGAAGCTTCTCGGGAAGCAGGCCGCGAAGTGCCCGTCGGTCCACCACGATCACGCCCCGACCGCTCAGGGGATCCTGCAAAAGGTTTCCCGAATCGATCAGGGCGCGCAGGGTCACCGTCCGTCCAAAGAGGGTGGCCGTCAGCGTCACGTAGCGCCGCCGCGCCGAAAAGGCGAACAGGCGGCCTCCCTTGAGCGTGGCAAGCCCTGCCGTTGCGCCGAGCAGGGCAAAGATCCAGGCCTCAAGGCCATCCTTCTGCATACGGTCGAGCGGTAGCGCGAGACGGTTGAGGAAGGCGTATAGTGCGGTCATGACCCCACCGAGCAGGACGGAGGAAAGAAAATAAGCCCCGGTCACGCGGAGGTGGCGGAGGAGCCCGTTCCCCCTCTGTGCAAAGGCAACGCCCGCGAGCGCCATCGCCGCGAGCAGGTCAAAGAGAAGCCCCAATAGCCCTGCGGGGGAGAAGAGCAGGGAGAGGAGCGAGTAAAGCCCTCCCATGCCCGAGGCCAGCAGGATGCGCCAGCGGCGGGCGGGGAGGTGCAGGAGGGATGCCGTCACCGTCAGGCAGAGCAGATCCATGCCAAAATTGATCAGCACGTAAAGGTCTGCGTATATTTCCTGCACCATAAGACACCTCCGCGTTTTGATCTGCCTCCATTATACCGCCCGCACCGTGCGCAATTTGTCACAATGTGAGGGGCAAAAAAATTTCGCAGAGCTGAGCGAAGAAACGAAAAATTTTCAGTTTCGCTATACTTTTTCCAAAAAATATGCTATAATAGATAGGATAAGGCTGCCGCCAGGGCAGCGCGGGGAGGAGCGTCTCCCCGGAAAGGAGCAACAATGTCACATTTAAGCAATTTTCGACGTCTGCTGGAGGAGAGCGGAAAGGACGCCGCCATTATTTCGGAAAAGACGAACCAGCGCTATCTCTCCGGCTTTGATTTTGACGACGGACTGGTTCTCGTCACGCGCGGACAGTCCTACCTGATCACGGATTTTCGCTACGTGGAGGCCGCCCGTGCCGAGTGCAGCCGCGAGCTGACCGTGCTGACGCCCGAGGGAGGTCAGCTGACCTGCATCGCGGGGCTTCTGGCCGAAAACGGCTGTCATACCGTGCTGACCGAGGAGCAGGCGCTCTCCTGCGCAAGCTTTGCCCGCTATACCGAGATGCTCAAGGACTTTACTCTTGAGGGCGGCGCATCTGCCATGCTCACCGAGCTTCGTCTGATCAAGGACGAGGAGGAGCTGGAAACCATCGCGCGCGCCCAGGCCATCACCGACGAGGCCTTTTCGCATATTCTCACCGTTCTGCATCCCGAGATGACCGAGATCGAGGTCGCACTCGAGCTGGAGTTCTTCATGCGCCGCAACGGAGCGGAGGACATTGCCTTTCCCACCATCGCGGTATCGGGCACCAATTCCGCACGCCCCCACGGGGTACCCCGTCGCTGCCGTCTTGAGCGCGGCTTTCTGACGATGGACTTCGGCGCCAAGGCGGACGGCTATTGCTCGGATATGACGCGTACCGTTTTCCTCGGCCGTGCCGACGAGGAGGAGAAGAAGCTTTACCATACCGTTCTCAAGGCGCAGACCTCTGCGCTTGACGCCCTCTCGGAGGGAGCGTCCTGCCGCGAGCTTGATTCGATCGCGCGCAACATCATTGACGGCGCGGGATACAAGGGTCTGTTCGGTCATTCTCTCGGACACGGCGTTGGAATGTTCATTCACGAGAACCCCCGTCTTTCCTTTGCCGCAAAGCCCGAGAGCGTGCTCAGACGCGGACACGTGGTCACGGTCGAGCCCGGGATCTATGCGGAGGGCAAGTACGGCTGCCGCATTGAGGATATGGTAGCCATTGCGCACGACGGAAGCGTTCGCAATTTCACCAAGAGCAAAAAAGAGCTGATCGAGCTCTTCTGACGGAGGACGCTATGCTGTTTGCTATGACTGCTTCGGCAGAGCCCATCGTGGTCCAACGCTATTGGAACCTGGTGGATCTGCTCATCCGTTGGCTGGACCTTACGGGAACGGCAAGTGCGCTGATGCATCTTTGCGGCGCGCTGATCTGCATCATCGTTCCCTATCTTCTGGGCAGCATCAATCCCGCGATCCTGATCTCCAAAACGGTCTATCACGAGGATATCCGCGATTTTGGCAGCGGAAACGCGGGCACCACCAATATGCTTCGCACCTACGGCAAAAAGGCGGCGATCGCCACCTTTGCGCTTGATCTTGCCAAGGCGGCCGTGGCCGTGATCCTCGGCAAGCTGATCTGGGAGTCGGACGGCGGAGCACTTGCCGGATTTTTCGTCATGTTCGGGCATATGTTCCCGCTCTACTACCGCTTCCGCGGCGGCAAGGGCGTGGCCTGCCTTTCCATGGTCGTTCTCACGCTCAGCCCCATTTCCTTCCTGATCCTGCTTGGCGTCTTCCTGATCATCGCCGTGGGCACGCGTTACATTTCGCTGGCATCGGTCATGTGCGCCATGCTCTATCCCCTGATCCTGCGCGCCTTTGCCAACGACGGTCTGAACGTGGCCATGGCGGTCATGTCCACCGTTTTCGTCGTCTATATGCACCGAGAGAACCTTAAGCGTCTCTGGGAGGGAAAGGAATCCAAGGTGGATTTCTCCAAGATCACCAAAAAGAAAAAGGGCGCATCCGAGGACAGCCCCAAGGGGGATGACCAATGACGCCCTACGAGCTTCTTGCCCAGCTGATCGCGCGCTCACTTGCCGAGGGCGTGCTGAAAAAAGCCGTTTTCTCCAAGCCGCAGGACAAGTCCGTCCGCCGTGCGGTGCTGACGCCCCGTACTCTTGGCGGAAAACGGGTTGCCCAGCTGGAGATCTTCTTTGCCGACAACAAGGCGGGACACGAAAATCTTTCGCCCGACGATGAGGGGCGCTTTTCCGCCTTTGCCATGGGCTTTGGGCAGGTCAACCTGCTCACCACGGCAGGGGAGGCCGAGCTGCGCGTTTCCAAGGGCGGAAAATGCACTCTGATCGGGGGCGACCGTCTGCGCCGCGCCATCGAGAAGGGGGGAGCGCCTCTTGCCGAGGTACAGGGCAACGACCGCAAAAAGGAGCGCATCCTGCAGGGAGACGAGCCCTTTCTGCGTCTCTTGGACGTCAGCGACGCCACGGGGCGCGTGCATGACAAGAAGCAATCCAAGTTCCGCCAGATCAACCGCTTCCTGGAGCTGATCCGCGATTGCCTTTCCGCACTTCCCAAGGAGGGAGAGCTTCGCATCTGCGATCTCTGCTGCGGAAAGAGCTATCTTTCCTTTGCGGTGTACCATTATTTTACCCGCGTACTCGGACGTCGGGTGCGCATGACGGGCGTGGATCTCAAGCCCGACGTGATCGCCTATTGCAACGAGGTGGCAAACAAGCTGGGCTTTGACGGTCTGGAATTCCTTTGCGGTGACGTGGGACGATACGACGCGGGGGAGCACGTGCATATGGTCATCTCGCTCCACGCCTGCGACACGGCTACTGACCTTGTGCTGGGTCGGGCGATGGACTGGGGGGCTGACGTGATCCTCTCCACCCCCTGCTG